>JBDHHL010000032.1:0-17227 GCA_039589375.1 Gemmatimonadota bacterium
AGCCGCGCGGCCGTTTTCTGCTTCAGGACGAGTTGACGCCGCGTCAAATAGTGGCCGAACTGGACAAGTACGTCGTCTCTCAGGACATCGCTAAGAAGGCGGTCGCGATCGCGCTGAGGAATCGCTGGCGGCGGCAGCAGGTGCACGAGGATCTGCGGGACGAGATCATGCCCAACAACATCATCATGATCGGTCCCACAGGTGTCGGTAAGACCGAGATCGCTCGAAGACTGGCGCGCCTCGCCGGAGCGCCGTTCACGAAGGTCGAGGCCTCGAAGTTCACCGAGGTCGGCTACGTCGGCCGGGACGTCGAGTCGATGGTACGTGATCTTGCCGACATCGCCGTCAATATGGTGCGCACGGAACGGGAAGACGATGTGCAGGAGCTTGCCGAGGAGCGAGTGGAAGAGCGATTGCTCGACCATCTCCTGCCCCCGACTCAAACCGGCACGCAGGTGCCGGCTGGGTTCGTCGTCTCGCCGCGAGGTGACGCGGTTGATCAGCGGGAAGGTGAGGCTCCGGAAGAAGATGAGGAGGGGCTGAAAGAACGGCGCAAGAGGACGCGCGAGAAGCTGCGAGGATTGTTGAGAGACGGTAAGCTCGAGAGCAAGGAAATCGAGATCGAGGTCACTCAATCGACGTTTCCCGTGGTCGAGTTTCCTGGCATGGAGGGGATGGATTACAACGTCTCGGAGATGCTCCAGGACATGCTGCCGAGGCGTAGCAAGCGACGAAGCGTTACCGTCTCCGATGCGCGGCGGGTTCTGCTGGCGGATGAGCTCGAGAAGCTGATCGACATGGACGATGTCGTCAACGAGGCGCTCGATCGCGTCGAGCAGATGGGGATCATCTTCCTGGACGAGATAGACAAGATCGCCATGGAGCGAGGTGCGCTCGGTGGGCCGGACGTGTCGCGGGGCGGGGTACAGCGGGACCTACTGCCGATAGTGGAAGGGTCGAACGTGCAAACGAAGTACGGCATGGTTCGGACCGAGCACATTTTGTTCATCGCGGCTGGCGCGTTTCACGCGGCCAAGCCATCGGACTTGATCCCCGAGCTTCAGGGGCGCTTCCCCATCCGGGTCGAACTGTCTCCGCTCCACGAGAAAGACTTCGTGAGGATACTCACAGAGCCGAAGAATGCGCTGCTGACTCAGTATCGTGCCCTGATCGAGACCGAGGGGGCGACGTTGGAATTCAAGGGCGGCGGCGTAGAGGAAATCGCGCGCATCGCAGCGGAAGCGAATGAGAGGATGGAGAATATCGGCGCTCGCCGACTTCATACCGTGCTGACGACGCTGCTAGAGGATATCATGTTCGATCTGCCGGAGCTGGATGCCGACAGGATCGTGATTAACGAGACGCTTGTCCAAGACCGCTTAGCGAAAGTCATAAAGGACGAGGACCTGCGGCGCTACATATTATAGGGCGCCGGTCATAGGCCGCCGGTCATCTCGGTGCCACGTCGGCCGCTGGCGGCTTTTGCCGGCCAGTGCAGGATTCTACTGGCACGCCCCTCGATCTCTGCTAAATTGGCAGTCGTCCGTACTACGAACCTGATCACCTCAGGGAGGCGACCTTTGGCGAGCCCAAAGAGAGGGGATTTCCTTGCGCTGACGGACCTTACGCGGCAGGAGCTCGACGCCCTTTTCGATCTGGCCGTTGGGCTCAAATCGGGTGTGGTTGGAGGGGCGCCGCTGGCGGGCAAGACGCTGGCCATGCTCTTCGCTAAGAGTTCTACTCGAACGCGCGTCTCCTTCGAGGTCGGCGCCTATCAGCTAGGGGGGCATGCTCTCTTCCTGTCGAGCCAAGATCTGCAGCTCGGTCGCGGAGAGACGATCGCCGATACAGCGCTGGTACTGTCACGGTACGTGGACGGTATCATGATCCGCACCTTCGCGCACTCGGATGTGGAGGAACTCGCCGAGCACGCGTCGATACCGGTCATAAACGGTCTGACAGACTTGCTTCATCCGTGCCAGCTGCTCGCGGATCTAATGACTGCCAGGGAGGAATTCGGGGATCTCTCGGCTCTGAAAGTGACGTGGATCGGTGACGGGAACAACATGGCGAACTCGTGGCTGAACGCTTCCCGGATCTGCGGTTTCGAATTGAGTCTCGCCTGTCCAGAGGGCTACGATCCGGATCCGAGTATTCTCGGAGCGGCGAGAGAAGCCGCTCGGGTGACGCTGCTGCGAGATCCGGCCGAGGCAGCGGAAGGAGCGCGGGTCGTGTCGACGGATGTCTGGGCCTCGATGGGTCAGGAGGAGGAGGCCGAAGCCAGGCGACGGGCGTTCGACGGGTACACGGTCACGGAAGGGATCATGGAACGGGCCGCCGCGGACGCGATATTCCTCCATTGCCTGCCCGCGCACCGCGGTGAGGAAGTGACAGGGGCCGTGATCGACGGACCACAGAGCCGAGTATGGGACGAGGCGGAGAATCGCCTGCATGCGCAGAAGGCACTTCTCGTCGGACTAATGGCGGAGGGGACCGATGGCTGAGCACGGGAAGAGAACGCCGCTGTACGAGGAACACGTCAAGCTTGGGGCGAAGCTGATTCCGTTCGCCGGGTTCGAGATGCCGGTCCAGTACCCGGACGGTGTTGCGAAGGAACACCGGACAGTACGAGAGAGCGCCGGCCTGTTCGATGTCTCCCACATGGGTGAGTTCCTGGTCAGCGGAAAGGGCGCTGAGGCCTTCGTCAACTACGTGGTGTCGAACGACGTGTCACGGATCGTGCCCGGTCAGGCCCAGTACTCGGTGATGTGCAAGGAGGACGGCGGCATCGTCGATGACCTCCTGATCTACAGGTTCCCGGACCGTATCCGCCTTGTGGTCAACGCTGCGAATATCGAGAAGGACTTTGCCTGGATACAGCGCCAGCTGGGCGAACGCGAGGAGTTCGACGTCGAGTTGGTCGACGAGAGTGATGACGTGGCGCTACTGGCTCTGCAGGGTCCGATGAGCGAGGGAATCCTCGGTTTGCTGACCGACGCGGACCTTGCGAGCGTAGGCTACTATCGGTTCGTGGAGGACCTAGTGGCCGGCGAGCCGTGTGTGATTAGCCGGACGGGATACACGGGAGAAGACGGATTCGAACTTTACTGCGAGCCGGGCGTTGCGGCGAGGCTTTGGACCGCCCTCCAGGAAACCGGCGGCGAGAACATCGGACCGGTGGGGCTGGGTGCGCGTGACACGCTTCGGCTCGAGATGGGCTACGCCCTGTACGGCAGCGATATCGATGAGGAGACTACGCCACTCGAGGCTGGCCTCGCCTGGACCGTCAAGCTGGACGGCGGCGACTTCGTGGGCCGCAGCGCTCTCGTGAGCCAGAAGGAGGCCGGGTTGGAGCGAAGGCTCCGCGGCTTCACGCTTGAAGAGCGAGGGTTCCCCCGCCCAGGATACGAGATTCGCAGCGGCGGCGAGGTGGTCGGAACGGTTCGCAGCGGCACAGTGGGGCCGAGCGTGGGGCAGGGGATCGGAACGGGCTACTTGCCAGCAGACAGATGTGACTATGGCACCGAGATCGAGATCATGATTAGGGGCCGTTCACTGCCCGCCGTGGTAACGCGAATGCCGTTCTACAAGGGAGGCTCAATCAAAAGGTGATTCGGGTCGCCCTCCTTACGGTCAGCGACGGTGTCGTTGCCGGGGCGCGCGAGGATATCTCCGGGCCCGCTGCCCGGGAATGGGTATCACGTTGTGGCTGGTCGCTGATCGAGCACAGCGTGGTAGCGGACGAGGCGGAGGCGATCGCGGACAAGCTGGCCGGCTGGGCGGACGACGAAAAGGTCGATCTGATACTCACGCTGGGCGGTACGGGTTTCGGGCCAAGGGATGTGACTCCGGAGGCGACCGCGTCGGTCATCCAGCGCTTCACCCCTGGCATCCCTGAAGCGCTACGGGATGACGGGCTGAGCGGCACTCGCTTCGCCATGCTGAGCCGTGGGGTGGCGGGTATACGTGGCAAGACCCTCATCGTGAACCTGCCGGGCAGTGAGAGGGCCGTACGCGAAGGTCTGGCGGTGCTCGAGAAGGTCGTGCCCCATGCGGTGGATTTGTTGAATGGCCGAACCGCACACTCGTGAGACGCGTGTCCAGTAGGCATGTGTGAGTTTGGAGCCGAGAGCTAGCGGCAAACGATGGCGATCATACTGGTAACGACGTCCGACCTGGAAGCCGCGGGTCAACTGCAGGCCGCGTTCGAGCCGGATGATGAGGTGGTCTTCGTCAGCGATGCGCACGATGCCGTGTCGAGCCTGGGCTCGGCCGGCGCAGCCGATGCAGCGCTCGTTGTGACGGGCGCGCTGCGGGAATCCGCGACCAGGGCCATCAAATGGGAGGTGATCGAAAGGAACCGCCACGTCCCGGTGGTTGCGTTGCTGACGGAGGGCGAACTCACGGATGCGGAGATAGCGGCGGAGTTGGAGCTCGACGGGAGCTTCGCGAAGCCATTCGATCCGGACGAAGTCGCCCTTGTGGTTCGGCGCCTGATCCAGCGCAAGCGACTCCAGGTAGAGCTGGGTATCGTCGGTAAGTCCGAGGCGATCCAAGAGGTGATCGAATGGATCGCCCAGATCGCGCCGGTCGGGTCGACGGTGCTGATTACCGGCGAGAGCGGAACCGGTAAGGAGCTGGTGGCGCGCGGCCTCCATAGACTTTCGCGGCGCCGGGGCAAGCCGTTCATCGCCGTCAACATCGCTGCCCTTCCGGAGACGCTCCTCGAGTCGGAGCTATTTGGGCATGAGAAGGGCGCGTTCACCGGCGCGAGCTCACTGCGGAAGGGTATGTTCGAGCTGGCAAACGAAGGGACGATCTTCCTGGACGAGATCGCCGAAATGCCGCGGGGCCCGCAGACGCGCTTGCTGAGGGTGCTGGAACAGCGAGAGTTCATGCGGGTCGGCGGGAGCGAGTCGATCAAGGTAGATGTGCGAGTGATCGCGGCCACGAACCGCGATCTACGGCAGGCGGTGGAAATTGGCGAGTTTCGTCGTGACCTCTACTATCGCCTCAATGTCCTGCACATACACATACCGCCGTTACGTAGCCGGCGCGAGGACATCCCGCTTCTGGTCCACGAGTTCGCGCGGCAGCTGAGCAAGGAGCACGAAAGAGAGTTCAAGGGCATCGCGCCGGATGCCATGCAGATGATTGTCAGGTACGATTGGCCGGGGAACGTCCGCGAGTTGCGAAACCTGGTCGAGTCGATGGTCGTCTTGGCGCCGGGGTCCACGATCCGGTCGGTGGATATACCGCCGGAAGTGCGACGTGGCGCGGAACGCGCTCTACCTACGCGTCTAGAACCTCCCGTCACTGTCCTGCAGAAGCAGGAATCGGGCGAGGGAGGGCCGCCGGCACAGGTGGCGGGGCTGGAGTTCATCTTTCGCACTCTGGTCGATTTGAAATTCGATGTAGACGACTTGCGACAGGAATTCGAGCTGTACAAGCGTAGGCACCCGGAACTGACCGGAGCGCGAGAGGCCGCCGTGGTCGAGACCCCGTTGGCGGTCTCGGACCTGGGCGTCCGGGGGCCCGCGGAAGTCGGCGTTACAACGGAAGAGCCGGATGTGGAGGGACGCGACCAGGTAGGGGCGGTCGCTGCTGGGGAGGATGTACTCTACTTCCGCCCGGGTATGACGATGGAGGAGTTAGAGCGTGCGGCGATCATCGCGACGCTCGAGTCGGTAGGCGGTAACCGCAGGCGCGCCTCAGAGCAACTCGGAATCGGCGAGCGTACGCTCTACCGGAAGTTGAAGGAGTACAATATCGACGCCTGACCCGGCCTAACCCTTGGCCCGGCTCACCACGCGTCCTCTCTCCGCCTGCAGGATACGGATTATCGAGGCCCAGGCAAACGACCGCGCCCCTCCGTACTCCGCCTCGAATACATCATCAAGATCTATCGCCGGGTCGAACAGGTACAGCGCCGACTGTGTCTTCTCCTGCAGCAACTGCTGGCGGCCCCACTCGGGCGTGAGGGGTAGAATGCCCTGAGGGAAATAGAGGATTCCCTGACTCAGCAACTGAAGGTTGGTGGGTTCGAATGCGGCCTGCCGGTCGCGAGTGAAGAACGTGACTAGGAAGACCTTCGGGTCTCCGCGGACCCCCGCAGTCTCGGCCATCTGGCGGATCCTATCGGATCGCGATGCGACCATGCCGTGCAGGCGCTGGTAGGTATCCGGAGCGGCGAGGCGGATCACGCTCTCGTCCAGAGGCGTGATCTTGATCTGCACCTGCCCCGAGGCCAGCCCTACCGTGAAGTCGTCCTGCCTCAGCGTCCCGAAGCCCGGCGGCGGTAGCTCCTCCGAATCGGATCGGACGTCGGGACTGGCCTGTTCCTCGGGTGAAGGACCGGCCGAGCAGGCAACTGGGAGTAGGGCGGTTGCCAGGGCGATGATGAGGATGCGAGAGCTTTTCTCTGTCATTGGGGTATTGGGCTTGTGGCCTGTGGTCGAACGGCTACGCCTTAGGCCTCTTTACGCTGCACTTCCGGCTCGAGAATCAGTATCGGCTGGGAAGCGGCCTCTACGCATTCCTTTGTGATTACGACCTCCAGCACGTCGTCCCGGGACGGAAGTTCGAACATAATATCCAACATCAGCTCCTCGATGATCGCGCGGAGACCACGTGCGCCGGTGCCACGCTCGATGGCCTTGCATGCGATCGCGCGAAGCGCATCCGGTTCGAATTTCAGCCGGATGTCCTCGAGCTCGAAGACCTTCTGGAACTGCTTCGTCAGCGCGTTCTTTGGCTCTTTCAGGATGTCGACGAGGGAATCTTCGTCAAGTTCATCCAGGGCGACGAGAACTGGCAGTCGCCCAACGATCTCCGGAATCAGCCCGTAGCGAATGAGGTCTTCTGGCTCGACGTGGTGGAAGGCGTCGTAGGACGCGTGGCCCGAGTCAGCCTTGGAGCCGCTATCGACCGTCGCGCGGGCCAGCTTCTTCTGCTCGTCGCTGACGAAGCCGATCTGGCGCGTGCCGATGCGCGGCTCGATGATGTCCTCCAACCCGGAAAAAGCGCCGCCGCAGACAAACAAGATGTTGCGAGTGTCTATCTGTATGTACTCCTGCTGCGGGTGCTTACGTCCGCCTTGGGGGGGGACGTTGGCCACAGTGCCTTCCAGAATCTTCAGCAGGGCTTGTTGAACTCCCTCGCCGGAGACATCGCGGGTTATCGAAGGGTTCTCGGACTTCCGCGCGATCTTGTCGATCTCATCGACGTAGACGATGCCACGCTCGGACTCGGATATGTTGTAGTCACCCGCTTGGAGCAACTGGACCAGGATGTTCTCGACGTCCTCGCCCACATAGCCTGCTTCGGTAAGAGTGGTAGCGTCGGCGATGGTGAATGGCACATCCAGAAGACGGGCGAGCGTTCGGGCGAGGAGCGTCTTTCCAACTCCGGTGGGCCCTAGCAGCAAGATGTTCGATTTCTCGAGCTCGACATCCTCGACGAAACCCTGGTTGTTGATCCGCTTGTAGTGGTTGTAGACAGCTACGGCGAGTGACTTCTTTGCCTTGTCCTGACCGATGACGTACTCGTCCAGCGTTGTCTTGATATCCATCGGCTTGGGGACGTGCGTCAGGGTATCAACGGTCGTCTGCTCTTCCTCTTCGGCCAGGATCTCATTGCACAGCGAGATGCACTCGTTACAGATGTAGACGTTCGGTCCAGAGATGAACTTCTTGACGCTGTCCTTGGACTTGCCGCAGAACGAGCATCTCAAGTGCTTGTCGGAGGGTGTCGTCATCGCTTGCCTCCCTGCCTACTCCGTCCCGTCACCCCCGACCACGTCGTTCTGGTTGGTGATGACCTGGTCGATGAGGCCGTATTCGATCGCTTCCTCCGGCGACATGAAGCGATCACGGTCGGCGTCGTCGGCGACCTTGGCGAGTTCCTGTCCGGTATGCTTGGCGATGATCTCGTTGATACGCTCGCGGGCGAACACTATCTCCTTCGCCTGTATCTCGATGTCGGCGGCGGTACCTTGGGAGCCGCCCGATGGCTGGTGGATCATGATACGAGAATTGGGCAACGCCGATCGCTTGCCTTTCGTGCCCGCTCCCAGCAGTAGGGCGCCCATCGAGGCAGCCATTCCCATGCAGATGGTGGATACCGGTGCCGTCATGAACTGAATGGTGTCGTAGATAGCCAGGCCGGCGTAAACCGAGCCGCCTGGGCAGTTGACGTAGAGGTACACGTCCTTGTCAGCGTTCTCGGCTTGCAGGAAAAGGAGCTGAGCGATCAGGACGTTGGCCACCTCGTCATTGATCGGCGAACCGAGGAACACGATCCGGTCCATCAAGAGGCGCGAGAATATGTCGTAGACCTTCTCGCCGCGGCTCGAACGTTCGATTACGTAGGGTGCATATGGTGACATGATTCTCTTCGACTCCTGGTTGCCGGATGGGGCCTTTGAACCTGCTAGGTGCTGATCTGGATGTCGGACTGATCCCGAAGAAACTCGAGCACCTTCTCCTCGGTTATCGCGCGCTCCATCTCCCGCAGCTCACCGCTCTTGGCCAGCCGTGCCCGGACTTCCTGAACCGGTCGGCCCGTCTGTGTTGCCAGCGCCTGTAACCGCTCCTGTATCTCCTCTCGGGAAGTCTCGAATTCCTGGTCCTTGGCGACACGCTGAATGATCAGCTGGCGTTTGATACCCCACTCAGCTGCTGGGCGTGCCTCTTTCCGGGCGTTGTCCACGAGGTCGGGGTCTGCGCCCTCGGGCGGCGGACCCAGGAACGCGTCAACGTAGTGCTCGATCATGGACTCGGGCACATCGAACGGATTGGCGTCGATGATCTGCTCGATGATCTGCTGGTCCACATGGTGGTCGGCCTCGCGCTCTTTGAGGCGGACGACGTCCTCCGACACCGCGCCTCGCAGCGCTTCGAGGTCGTCGAAATCACCGACCGACTTGGCGAATGCGTCGTCCAGTGACGGCAACTCCTGCTCGAGGACCTGCTTCAGCGAGATACGTAGCCGCTGAGCGGCGCCACGCTGGCTCTCGTCTGGGACATCTTTGGGGAAGGTCACGTCGAAATCACCCGAAGCCCCGGAATCGAGCGACGTGATCGCGGCCTCGACATCGGGAATCGCCTGCCCCTCACCGAGGGTGAAGCGGTACTGTTGGGGCTCGGGCTCGGCGTCGGCCTCAGCGTCCAACGGCATGATGTCGACTTCGACGACATCGCCGGCCGACGGCTTGCGCTCCACCGGCCGCCACAGCGCTTGTTGCCGTCGAAGCATCTCCAGACGTTCGTCCGTCTCGTCACCGCTCGCCGAAACGCTCGGGCGGCTGATCCTGAAGCCACCGATGCGCGAGAGCGTGATCTCGGGCCGTATGTCGAAGGCCACTTCGAACGTCAACTCCGAGCCCTTGTCGTAGCTGACGTTCGCGATCCGCGGTTCGCTGATCGGGTCGAGTTCCTTGACGCGTACGGCCTCGCGAAAGGCGCCGTCGATGACCTGCTGCTTCGTCCGCCGATCGATATCCGGGCCGAAGGCCGACTCCATGCGATCCGCCGGGATCTTCCCCTTGCGGAATCCGGGAATGCGAACCCGCTTGGCCAGATCTCGGGTGGCCTTTGTGCGGTCGGCGCTGACCCGGTCAGCCGGTACCGTGATCACCAGCTTGCGACTCCACGCAGCCGGTTCTTCGACGGAGATCTGGAGGTTGGTTGTAGTTTGAGACACTAACTTTCCAGCCGTGTGTGATGTTTGCCGAGCGCGAGATGCGAAAGGGGGGACTCGAACCCCCACGGCCAATGGCCACCAGCTCCTAAGGCTGGCGCGTCTACCGATTCCGCCACTTTCGCAAGCGGCAAAGGCCGCTCCTTACTTTACTTGAAAGGGCCCAAAGGTCAAGGAAGGAACGGGCCAGGTGGCGGGTCTGAGAAGGCCCGCCACCTGGTGGCCGTATCTACTCCTCTGGGACGGCCATATTAAAGATTCGGTGATACAGTTCACCATCAGGAGCCGTGGCTCGGATGGCCTCGATCGTGATCAGGTCGCCCGGTTTGAGCTCGCCCAGCGCCGCGTCGAAGCTGGCAACATCGGTAACCGGCTTGCCATTGACGCTCTGGATCAGGTATCCGGGAATGAGCTCAGCATTCCAAGCCGGGCCGAAGCGCATGGTGTTCGTGACCAGGGCGCCTTGGACATTGCCGTAGTCCTGAAAACCGGCCTGTCGGGCAAGGTCGGGCGTGAGGTCCAGAACCTGTATGCCGATGAGCCGGTTGCCCTGGCGTGGGGTAACCTCGGTGATTGCGGGCGCAGGTTGTGGCACGTTCGCTTCGGCCAGCTTAACATCGAACGTCATTTCCTTGCCGTACCTGATCACCTTGATCTTCGCTCTTTCGCCCGGCTCGTAGGAAGCGACGGTGCGCTGCAGCTGACCGACGCGCTGTACGAGCGTCCCGTCCACGGCGACGATCACGTCGCCGCGCTGCATACCGGCCTTCTCGGCCGGGCTATCGTCGTTGAAGTCCTGAATGATTGCGCCGGTCGGACCGGGGAGTCCGTAGGCCCTGACGTCGTTGTGGTCTGGCGCGGTGATCTGGACGCGCAGGGCGGCTCGGCGCACGCGGCCGAACTCGATCAGGTCCTCCATGACGTCCTGTGCCAGGGTAATCGGGATCGCGAAGCCATAGCCCTGGTAGTAGCCGGTGGCGCTCTGGATGGCCGTGTTCACCCCGATGACCTCACCGCGGTAGTTGACCAGCGGCCCACCGGAATTGCCGGGATTGATGACGGCGTCGGTCTGGATGAAGTCCTCGATGGCGTAGGCCGCGCCTTCGCCGGCGAACCGTTGGATGATTGCCAGGCTACGCCCCTTGGCGCTGACGATGCCTGTAGTGACAGTGAACGGCAGCTCGGAGCCGAATTCGGTGCCCGGGTTACCGATGGCCATCACGAACTCGCCGACCTCAGTGGCATCCGGGTCTCCCAGCACGAGACTTGGGAGGCCCTGTACATCGATCTTGAGCAACGCGATGTCGGTAGTCGGGTCGCGACCCACCAGTTCGGCCTGGAACAGGCGGCCGTCCGAGAGCTCGACTTCGATCCTCTCGGCGGTTCGAACGACGTGGTTGGTTGTAAGGATGTAGCCGTCTTTCGACACGATGAAGCCGGAACCGCGGCCCAGCGGAGCGTCGAAATACGACTCGGGCTGCTGGTCCTGGAATTGCCCGAAGAGGTCCTCGAACCCGTGTGGAAGCTGACGGCTGGTGAGAGTGCCGTGACTGACGACCGAGACCACCGCCGGCTTGACCAGTTCCGTGATCGCGACCAGCGCCCGGCTGACGTCGGCCAGGGCCTGGAAATCTGCCGGTGCGGGGGCCGTCACAGCGGGCGACTCGTCGGCGGCAGCGGTCGCAGCTTCGGTCGCGGCTTCGGTCGCCGGCGCCGCGTGCAGCTCCGCTGAAGCGTGACCGTCGGGCAAGGTAGCCGCCTCTCCTCCTCGAACCGACTTGAACCCCGAAGCCAGGCCCAGGCCTAGGACGAGGGCAAGTGAAGTGTATAGGACGACTTTCAGCTTGCTGCGAAGTGGATCACCCATTTGCGTTTCACCTTCCTCGATTGCTTTGCAATGCTTGCGAACCCGGGATGTGTTGTGCTACCCACAGGCTCGGCCCGCGGTTCCCGGATGCACAGTACACCTACAACTGTATGAAGCGGGGCCCTCCTGTGGAAGGGCCCCATGTCTTTAGATGCGTGCGGCATCCGTAACGTTGCAGGCTATTGTTCGTTCTTCTCCTCGTCAACGATCTCGTAGTCCGCCTCGACCACCTCGGGCTCGGCTTCCCTTTCCGCCCCGGACTCCGCGGCACTGGGCTCCTGAGCGGTACCCGTCGCGGCGCCCTGAGCCTCGTACAGCTTCTGGCCGGCGGCCGAGAATGCCTGCATCAGTTCGTCGTGCGCGCGGTTGAGATCCTGTAGATCCTGGCTTTCCTTGAGGACCTTCTTCGCGCCTTCGACTGTCTCGTCGAGGCGGCCTTTCGTGGCATCATCGAGCTTGTCCGCCCACTCGGCGGAGTCTTTCTCGACGCGGTAGACCAACGTGTCGAGCTTGTTGCGCAGCTCGATCAATTCGCGCGCTTCCTTATCCTCCTTTTCGTGCTCCTCCGCGTCCTTGACCATCTTGTCAATCTCAACGTCGCTGAGACCGGAAGTCGCCTCGATGCGGATCTTCTGCTCACGGCTGGTCGCGCGGTCTTTGGCGGACACGTGGAGGATGCCGTTTGCGTCGATGTCAAAGGTGACTTCGACCTGCGGTATCCCACGAGGCGCGGGCGGAATGCCCGTCAGTTGGAACCGGCCGATGGTCTTGTTGTGGGAGGCCATCGGACGCTCGCCCTGAAGGACGTGGATGTCGACGGTCGTCTGATTGTCCTCGGCCGTGGAGAAGACCTCGGTCTTCTTCGTCGGGATCGTCGTATTGCGTGGGATCAGCGTGGTCATCACGCCGCCCAGCGTCTCTATTCCCAACGACAGGGGCTCGACGTCCAGCAACAGGACTTCGCTGACCTCACCGGCGAGCACGCCGGCCTGGATCGCGGCGCCGATCCCTACGACTTCATCAGGGTTCACGCCCCTGTGCGGCTCCTTGCCGAAGAACTCGCGAACCACCTCCTGTACCTTTGGGATTCGCGTCGAGCCGCCGACCAGAACCACTTCGTCGAGGGCCTCGCGCTCGAGCTTGGCATCGTCCAACGCCTTCTTCATCGGCGGGATAGTTTTCTCGATCAGATCTTCGACGAGCTGCTCGAACTTGGCCCGGGTCAACCGCATGTTGAGATGTTTCGGCCCGGACTGATCCGCCGTCACGAAGGGAAGGTTGATGTCGGTTTCCATGGTCGCGGAGAGTTCGCACTTCGCCTTCTCGGCGGCCTCCTTCAGGCGCTGTAACGCCATCGGGTCCTTGGAGAGGTCGATCCCCTGATCCTTCTTGAACTCATCGATGAGCCAGTTCATGATGCGCTCGTCGAAGTCGTCACCGCCCAGATGCGTGTCGCCGTTCGTCGACTTCACCTCGAAGACGCCCTCGCCGAGCTCGAGGATCGTGATGTCGTACGTGCCGCCCCCGAGATCGAAGACCGCGATCGTCTCGTCTTTCTTCTTCTCGAGCCCGTAGGCGAGGGCCGCCGCCGTCGGCTCGTTCAGGATGCGCATTACCTCGAGGCCGGCGATCTTGCCGGCATCCTTCGTCGCCTGGCGCTGCGAGTCGTTGAAATACGCTGGACAGGTGACGACCGCCTTCGTGACCGGCTGGCCCAGATAGTCTTCGGCCGTCTGCTTCAGCTTCTGCAACACCATCGCCGAGATCTCGGGCGGCGAGTACCGCTTCCCATCGATCTCCACGAAGGGCCTGTTGTGCTCGTCGCAAATCACCTTGTACGGATACCGACCGATCTCCGTCTCGAGCTCGTCGCACGTGCACCCCATGAAACGCTTGATCGAGAATACGGTCTTGATCGGGTTGGTGATGGCCTGGCGCTTCGCGACCTGACCCACCAGCCGCTCGTCGTCCTTCGTGAACCCCACGACGGACGGGGTGGTCCGCGAGCCCTCCTGGTTCGGGATCACCACCGGGTCGCCGGCCTCCATCACGGCCACCACAGAATTCGTCGTGCCCAGATCGATCCCAATGACCTTGCCGTTACTCTTTGCCATAGCTGCTCTCTGTCGTTTGAAATGAACGTCGGCGCTCCGCCCACCCGGACAGAACTCGCCGCGGGCGTGAGCGCGTGCCTGCGTGATTATTCCGGCCCGGGAAGGTGCAACCCTTATGCCAGCCAGGGCCGACGAAACCGGCTAGAAATACAGACATTCTGGCGTGATCGGGTTCGGGCATGCCAAAGCGGCAGTCCCGGTGCGCCGGGAGCGCACCGTTGACGGGCCTTCGGCCGCTTTCTAGGTTGGCGAGGCTATGATTCCGTATCGGGACGAGAACCCAGCAGAGCTAGTGCCGATCTTCACGGTGGCGCTGATCATAGCGAACGTGGCCATCTGGATCATCGTCCAGGGGATGGGGGGGGATCTTGCCTCGTCCGTCTGCCGGTACGGGATGATCCCCGTCGAGCTCACCGGGCGGGAGATTGTCGGGCCAACTGTATGTAGAGTTGGGGGCCTGACGTGGCCGACGCTATTCACCTCCATGTTCATGCATGGGGGGTGGTGGCACCTGGTGGCCAACATGTTGTTCCTATGGGTCTTCGGCAACAACATCGAAGACTCCATGGGCCACTTCCGCTTCCTGCTCTTCTACGCGCTTGCGGGGCTGGCGGCGGCGGGCCTGCACGTCGCTCTAAGCGCCAGCTCGGCGATCCCGACGGTAGGAGCGTCGGGCGCGATCAGCGGCATACTCGGCGCCTACATCGTTCTATACCCGCGCGTGCGCGTGCACGTCTTCTTTCCGCCGTTCTGGTTCTTTTCGATGCGGGCGGGTTGGGTGCTTGGTTACTGGATCGTCATCCAGATGCTGATGGGGATCGGGCAGTTAGGTGGAAGGACGGGCGGCGTGGCGGTGTGGGCGCACATAGGTGGTTTCTTTGCGGGCTTGATCCTCGTGAACTTCTTCAAGCGGCCGCAGCTGGTCAGCGCCAAGCACGGGGGCGTCCGTCTCGATCGCGGGGCGATTCGTTCCGAGCGCTACTGGTGGTGAGGCCTTAGGCCGGACCTACTCTCGAGTGCCGGCCCAATGGTTCAGCGGCCCGTGCCCGGCGCCAAGAACCGGAGCCGATTCGATGGCGCGCCGAGTGAAGTCTCGGGCGTCGACTACGGCCTGAAGGCGCGTACGACCCAGTGCTAGCCCGGCGCAGATCGCGGCTGAGAGCGTGCAGCCGGTGCCATGCGTGTGGCGCGTATCCAATCGTGTGTCTCGCCATTCGTGCCACTCGTGACCGTCGAAGTAGATGTCGATGAGAGTATCGCCGGTCAGGTGGCCGCCCTTGAGTAGGACGGACTTCGCTCCACGCTCGATGAGTACTTGTGCCGCTCGCTTCATATCGTCCGCTGTTTCAACCCTGCGGTCAGCGAGTATGGCGGCTTCGGGAAGATTGGGGGTGACGACCTCCGACAATGGCAAGAGCTCGGTTGCCAGTGCGGACACCGCGTCCGCCTCCAGCAGGCGATCACCGCTCTTGGCGACCATCACCGGATCGATCACTAGATTCTCTAGTCCGGTCTCTCTGATGGCAGCGGCCACTGCCTCGATGATCGCGGCGTCCGCGAGCATGCCGGTCTTCGAAGCAGCGGGGCTCAGGTCCTCAGCAACGGCATGGATCTGCTCCGACACGATTCCGGGCTCGATTCTTTGAACTGCCCGCACTCCCACCGTGTTCTGCGCGGTGATGGCGGTGATCGCCGAAGTCCCAAAGACGCCGAAAGCGTGAAACGTCTTCAGGTCGGCTTGGACCCCGGCCCCGCCGCCGCTGTCGCTACCTGCGATCGTCAGAGCCACCTGACGCGCTGTCATCGGTTCTCCCTTCCGTCAGGCACGCGGTTGGGCCACCTTGGTCTAGGTCGCCGTGGTTGAAACGCAAAGCTCGAGCAAGGTACGCGTCGAATGGTCACCCAAGCTCAGGCGAAGCTGATCCGCAAGCTCGAGTCGCGCAAGCGGCGCGACGAGGAAGGGGCTTTCATCGTCGAGGGTGTCAGGCTGGTCGAGGAGCTGGCGGCCAGTGGTTGGGAGACGGAGTTCGCGGTGACGGCCCCGGCCCTGGGGCGCACGGCGCGTGGCAGGCGCCTGATCGAAGAGATCGAGCGTCGGGGATGGATGCGGGCGGACGCGTCGGATGCCGAGCTCAAGAAGTTGGCCGCCACCGACACGCCGCAAGGAGTGCTCGCCGTCGTGCGGAAACCGGCCTGCCGATTGTCGGATTTTCGGCCTCGCGAGGAGGCATCGGTGCTTGTCTTCGATCGGGTGGGGGATCCCGGCAATGTGGGAACGCTGCTGCGGACCGCGTACGCGCTCGGAGTCACCTGGGCCTTGGCGCTGCCTGGCTCGGTAGACCCGTGGAATGCCAAGACGGTTCGGGCCACAGCCGGCGCCGTGTTTCGCCTTCCAGTGTCGCAGGAGCCGTGGCCCGAAGCTCTGACCTGGCTGCGGGCAAGGGACTTCACCATCTTATGCGCCGACCCCGGCGGGGAGGCGCTGCCGCGGCACTCCGAGCCCGTCAACCGGTTCGCTCTCGTCCTTGGAAACGAGCCGTCCGGACTGTCGGAGGACGTGCTGAACGGCTGTGATCGGCGTGTGGCGGTTGAGTTGCCGGGGAACATGGACTCGCTGAACGTCGCCGTAGCCGGCGCGCTTCTTCTCGACCGGCTGCTCCCCGCGCAGGAGAAATCAGACAGGTAACGAGCTCTGGTTGGCCGAACACGGTTCACCAGTGCCAAGATGGGCGAACGTATGTCACAACCGGAGATCCTGGTCTACGCCGCGCTGGTAGGGCTGTCGATAGGCTCTTTCCTGAACGTTTGCATCTACCGCCTCCCGGCGGGGGGGTCCGTTCTGCGCCCGCCTTCGAGCTGTTTCTCGTGCGAGCGGAAGCTGCGGTGGTTCGAGAACATCCCGCTGTTCAGCTACTTGGCGCTTCGCGGTCGCTGCCGCACGTGCGGGTCGCCCATCTCGATGCAGTATCCACTGGTGGAACTGGCGACCGGCGCTATCTGGGTAGGGGCGTATCTAATCTTCGCAGGGCTGTGGCAGGCACTGTCGGCCGCAGTGTTCGGGACTCTGCTGCTCGGCATCGCGATCACCGACGCCCGGGAATACATCATCCCGGACGAGTTCAGCGTCGGCGGTCTCGTGCTGGGACTGGCCTTGTCGTTCGCGCCGGGCCAACCGTCGCCGGTGATGTCGATAGTCGGAGCGGTTGCCTGCTTCGCGTTCATGTACGCCGTGGCTGTGGTAGGCGAGTGGGCGTTCAAGAAGCCGGCTTTGGGTGGCGGCGACATAAAGATGATGGCGATGGTGGGCAGCTTCATGGGGCCCCACGAGCCGGCCAGCATTCTGTACGAGTTTCTAATCGACGTAGGGTACGGCAATCTCTACGGCGCTATCCTCGGTCTTCTGACCGTATTCGTGGGTTCGGTCGTGGGCGCCGTCATCTTCGGCCCGATCGGATTGAAGACGGGGAAACTGGTCCCTTTCGGCATTTTCCTGGCCGTTGGCGCCGCTGTGGTGTACGTGTGGGGAGACGTGCTGATCAACTGGTAC
>JBDHHL010000033.1:0-17184 GCA_039589375.1 Gemmatimonadota bacterium
GGAGACGATCTCGAGCGCGTACTGCGCCGCTTCAAGCGCCAGGTGCAGAAGGCCGGCATCTTCACCGACCTCAAGCGCAAGAAGCACTACGAGAAGCCGAGCGAGACGCGAAAGAGGAAACGGAACGCGGCTCGGCGGCGCAACCGGCGCACGAGGACGAAGAGGTAGCCAACTCGCTATCCGTCCCAGCATTCTCCAGCGGCCCGTCTGTCGGGTCTCTCGCAGGATGAAATCTTCGGGAAGACACCGCCGATCGAGTGCGGCCGCGGCGTACAAGTAGACAATCCTGGGGGTCGTGTTGGCGCTCTGCTCGACCCCCATTCGTTTCATCGGCGAACCATAGTCCGGCAGGGCGCCTGGGCCAGCAGGGCCGCCAGAGCAACCGCCGGTCGCACCTCCAACAGGCTATCGGATCATGAGCAGCAGGAGCGCCTCGGGGATCGAGCCTTCGACTCAGCCTGATCTGGCGGCGCGCTTCGACGACCACCTCCGATCGAGCCGCCTGCTGCCCGAGCGGACCGAGATCACCGTCGCTCTCTCCGGCGGCCTCGATTCAATCGTGTTGCTCGATCTTCTTGTAAATCTAAGTAGACAATGGGGTTGGCGGCTCAGCGCTGCCCACTTCGACCATCGCATGCGCGAGGAGAGCGGGGCGGACGCGGAGTGGGTGCGGAGGCTGTGTGATGGACTGTCCATTCCTACCGTGGTCGGCCGGGCGCCGGTAGTACCGGCCGGCGAGGCAGAGGCCCGAGAGCTGCGATATCGCTTTCTCTATCAGGCTCGGGAAGAGCTGGACAGCACCTGGCTGGCGACCGCTCACCAGGCTGACGATCAGGCTGAGACCGTGCTTTTTCGCATGCTCCGGGGCAGTGGCCTGGTCGGTCTGTCCGGCATCCCGCACAATCGGGCACCGAGTATCGTACGCCCTTTGCTCCCGTTCTGGCGTGCAGAACTCGAGGCTTACGCGGACTCCCGGAAGCTGGAGTACTTGACCGACCCCTCGAACCTCGATCTACGGATTACCAGGAACCGCATTCGTCACGAACTGATCCCAGCCATCGAGGCCGGTGGGGAACCGGACATTCGTCGCCAGCTCGTGCGCCTCTCGGACCTGGCGCGGCGGGCCTCCTCGGTCGTAGGCCAGATTACAGATCGGGCCGCCGAAGCGCTCGTCCTCGAGGCGGCGGAACACCGCATAGTAGTTGCACGTACGGGGTTTCTCGCCTATGATACGAGCGTGCGGGCACATCTCTTGCGCGCATTCGTGGCGCGCGTGGGTCCGCTTCCAGACCGGGTCGGAACGCGCATCGCACTCGAGTTTATTAGCACTTGCTCAAGCGGGCGCAGCATCGATCTCGCCGGCGGGGTGACGGTCCGCCGTGAGTACGACCGTGTTGTCGTTGAACGGCGCACTGACACGCTGCCGGCACTGGATGAGTCGCTCGAGCTCGAGGAGCTTCGAAGCGGCGAAAGAGATGTGACCATTTCCGGCGTTCGCTGGCGCGTCCGCTGGTGGTTGGGTGCTCCGAAAGGTGACCGCAGCAGTGACGAGTACTTCGCCTGCTTCGACCTTTCCGAGTTCCAGTCTCCGCTCTCGGTGCGCAGCTGGCGACCGGGTGACCGGATTCGGCTGAACGCCGGCACGCGGAAGCTCAAGAAAGTGTTCGCCGACGCCAGGATCGGGCGTTCCGAGCGTTGCAGCTATCCGTTGCTGGTCGATCGTTGGGGAGTGCTATGGATCGTGGGTTTGCTGAGGGGCGTCAGAGCTACGGGCCACGGCGACAAAGAGGTCCTGTCAGTCAGCATCCGCCGCGCGCGATGAGAGAGACAATCTCACGCTACCCGGGGATCACGCGAGTCGTGTTTGCGGAAGAGAAGTTGGCGGCGCGGGTTCGGGAACTCGGGCGTGAGATCAATGAGTTCTATCCCCCGGATGAGGAACTCCTCGTCATCGGGCTCTTAAAGGGCGGCTTCGTGTTCATGAGCGACTTGATCCGCGCGATTGAAAGACCGTCCGTGCAGATCGACTTCATGACGGCGGCGCTCTACGGCGAGGGAACCGATGCGACGGGGGAAGTAAGGGTGCGTCGCGATAGCGATACGCCTGTCGTTGGGCGGCACGTATTGCTTATCGAAGACATCGTGGACAGCGGAAAGACCCTCAACCGGATCGGGGACGTTCTAAGCAGTAGAGCACCGCGCTCGCTGGAGGTATGCGCGATGCTGCACAAACGGATCGCCATTGATCTGCGCTACGAGCCCCGCTGGGTTGGCTTCGACGCGCCGCCTGAATGGCTCGTTGGGTATGGGCTGGACCTTGGGGAACGGTGGCGGCACCTGCCGTACGTTGCGGTCGTTGATCCTGAGGGAGTGAGAGGTTTGTAGATATGCCGGAAATCGATCCGAACCGCGGTGAGCCAGGGGGACGCTGGGCCCGGATGTCCCGGAGTCTCGCGTTCTGGGCGCTGATCATCCTGGTCCCGCTGATCATCGTGAACCTTCTCAGCTCGGGGCGAAAGAACGTTCAGGAGCTCACCTACACCGAGCTGTTGCGCGAGCTCGAGCAGGGCAATGTCCTGGAGGTCTCGGTCGTCGAAGGGAAGGAGATCGAGGGCAAACTGCGAGCGCCAATCGGGTCAACCGGTCAGACGACGGCTGAGTTTTGGACGCAGCTTCCCGTATGGCACAGCGAGGACCTGCTCAAGCGACTCGAGGACAGCGGGGTGACGATCGGTGCGGAGGAAGCTAGCCCCAACTGGTGGGGCGTGCTGGGCACTTTTCTCCCTTGGATCTTCCTTTTCGGACTGATGGTGTTTTGGCTTCGCCAGATGCAGGCGGGCGGAGCACGGGCTTTCTCCTTCGGCAAGTCGAAGGCGAAGCTGCTGACCGGCGACACGCCGAAGGTGACCTTTGCCGACGTGGCCGGTTGCGAGGAAGCCAAGGAGGAGCTGCAGGAGACCATCGGGTTCCTGAAAGACCCTTCGAGGTTCACGCGCCTGGGCGGACGCCTGCCCAAGGGCGCGCTGCTCGTGGGGCCGCCGGGAACGGGCAAGACCCTGCTGGCGCGAGCCGTTGCGGGCGAAGCATCGCGCCCGTTCTTCAGCATGTCGGGCTCCGATTTTGTGGAGATGTTCGTCGGTGTGGGGGCGTCACGGGTGCGTGATCTGTTCGAGCAAGGCAAGGCTCACGCTCCGTGCATCATCTTCATCGACGAGCTGGATGCCGTCGGCAGGCATCGCGGTGCCGGGCTGGGTGGTGGCCACGACGAGCGTGAGCAGACGCTGAATCAGCTGCTCGTGGAGATGGATGGTTTCGAGTCGAACGAAGGCGTGATCCTCATTTCCGCGACGAACCGGCCCGATGTGCTCGACCCCGCCTTGCTGCGGCCGGGACGCTTCGACCGGCAGATCGTCGTCGATGCCCCCGACGTCAAAGGCCGCGAGGGTATCCTGCGGGTTCACACTCGCAAGATCCCGCTGGCCGAGGATGTGAACCTGAACCGGCTTGCCAAAGCGACGGCGGGTATGAGCGGGGCCGACCTGGCCAACATGGTGAACGAGGCAGCTTTGTTGGCGGCGCGCAGGGACAAAGACCGGGTGGAAATGACTGACCTGGAGGAGTCCAAGGACCGGGTTCTGTTGGGTGCCGAGCGCAAGAGCATGGTAATCAGCGACGAAGAGCGCCGGCTGAGCGCCTATCACGAGGCCGGTCACGCCGTGGCTTCTCATTTCACAGACGAGTGCGATCCGCTTCACAAAGTCACGATCGTTCCGAGAGGTCGGGCGCTTGGCCTGACGTTCGCCATGCCGGAGGATGATCGGCACAGCTACTCGAAAGCCTATCTGCTGGCCCAACTCGTGTACGCGTACGGCGGCCGCGTCGCCGAGGAGCTCGTTTTCGGGGTCGAGAAGATTACGACGGGTGCCGGCAACGACATCGAGCGCGCGACTGCCCTCGCGCGGCGGATGGTCACGGAGTGGGGCATGTCCGATTCAATCGGGCCTATGAACGTGGGTGATCGCGGTGAGGAGATCTTCCTAGGCCGCGAGCTTGTTGAGCGTCGCGGCGTGAGCGAACGGATGGCGCGAATGGTGGATGACGAAGTTCGACGCCTGCTGGACGCCGCCCACGACCAGGCCCACTTAGTCATCTCGGACCACCTGGAGCGCCTGCATTCGTTGGCGAAGGCGCTGCTGGAACGGGAGACGCTCGACGCAGACGAGATCAAGGCCGTATTCGAGGGCAAGACGTTGCCGCCTCTGGCGGACGCGGAGAAGGAGAAGAAAGGCAAGGACGGCCGCCTGGCACCAGAGGCGGCGCCCGAAGAGCTCCCTGTTGTTCGCGGCGCGGCAGACGCACCGGTCGAAGGGACTTTGAAGCCGGCGACGTCGTTCGAAGGTTCACAAGGAGAGGCAGCAGAGCCTGAAACATCGCGATGAGGTCGAGGTGGATGGCGAGTAGTGGGTTCGCCATCTCGCGCGAGAAGAAGGTCGGGACTGGCTGGAGTACTTCGCGTCGGACGATCGACCTATCGAAGCCGGTGTTGATGGGCGTTCTGAACATCACACCGGATTCTTTTTCGGATGGCGGACGCTACTACGACCTGGACGCGGCTATAGAGCGTCTTGGACAGCTGGTGCGTGAGGGAGCCGACATCATCGATGTCGGAGGAGAGTCAACGCGACCGGGCTCCGAACCGGTAGACAAGAGCGACGAACTTGACCGGGTGCTCCCGGCGATCGAGGCGGCGAGGGCCAGCGTCGAAGTGCCGATCTCGATCGACACGACCAAAGCGGACGTTGCCCGGGCCGCTCTGGAGGCCGGTGCCGAGATAGTGAACGATATCTCGGGCCTCCGGTTCGACCCAGACTTGGGCAGGCTGGCGGCGGAATCAGGGGCCGGTCTGGTGCTCATGCACATCCGCGGGCAGCCGCGGACCATGCAGGAGCGGATTCAGTACGACGATCTCATCGGCGAGATTCGGGCAGAGTTGCAGGACTCGGTCGGCTGGGCGCTCGACGCTGGCTGTCGGCCTGAACAGCTGGTGGTGGATCCAGGGATCGGCTTCGGCAAGACCGCCGAGCAGAACCTCGAGCTGATCGACGAGCTCGACAGGATTGGCCAGCTCGGCTATCCCGTGCTCGTCGGCCCGTCTCGCAAGTCGTTCATCGGAAAGACGCTCGGGCTCGAAGTCGATGACAGATTGGAAGCCAGTTTGGCGGCGTGCGTAGTCGCGCTGCTCCGGGGAGCGCGCGTCTTCCGCGTACACGACGTGATGGCTGCGCGGCGAGCGTTGGACATGGCGGAGGCGATTACGAATCGACTGATCAGTGCAGAGCTTTCTTGAACGAATCAGCTTCCTGAGGCCCGATCTCTGGGACTTAGTGCAGATAGTGGTAGTGGCCTACATCTTCTACCGCCTGCTACTGCTGTGGGCCGGGACGCGGGCGCTACAGATGCTCGTGGGGCTGATCTTCCTCTTTGCCGCCTACGCGCTGGCCGAGGTATTGCAGCTTGAGCTTATCCGCTACGTGCTCGGCTTCGTGTTTACGTACGGTGTGCTGGCGGCTGTGATCATCTTCCAGCCGGAGTTGCGGAACGCACTGACCAAACTCGGCCAGAACCGTTTCTGGCGCTTCTTTTCGCGCCCTGAAAGAACTTCGGAAGCTTTGCAGGAACTCGCTCATGCCGTGCAGATGCTGGCTAGAAAGCGGATCGGAGCCATCATCGCGGTTGAACGGGAGGTCGGGCTCGAGGAGTACGCTCGCAAGGGCACGCCCATCAACGCACCGGTCTCGACCGAACTGCTCGAGAGCATCTTCACTCGCTACGGGCCACTTCACGACGGAGCGGTGATCGTCCGCGGCGAGACGATGATCGCGGCGAGGTGTATACTTCCGCTCACGCAATTCCCGGTCACCGACCGCAGTCTTGGTACCCGGCACCGGGCGGCGATCGGGCTTTCGGAAGAGACTGACGCTCTCGTCATCGTCATCTCGGAGGAGTCCGGCCACGTCTCGGTCGCCCAGCGGGGGCGCCTCGAGCGGAACGTCTCGGGGGAACGGTTGCGTGAAGAACTTGGCGTGAAGACAGCAACGGGCCGCGCCCAGCTGAGTGGGGCTGCGGCCACGGCGCCGGCTGCTCAGCCGAGTGAATCGACGGGCGAGCTGAGTCTCGTTGACAGAAGCTCCCCGGCGCCATAGTGTTTTATGGATACCTAGCGGACATAACAGGTCAACTCAACAAGCAACAGCGAGGTTCGCTTTGCAGACGGAAGCCCAATATGCTCTGATGGAGCTGTTCAGGGACGGGGGCACTATGATGTACTTCCTGGTGCTAAGTTCGCTGCTGGCGCTAGGGGTCATGATAGCCAAGGCCTACATCCTCCTGGTAGCTCACGTTCACAGCAAAAGACTGCTGCGGGAGATTACGGAGATGCCCGGCGGGCAAGCCAGGGTAGCTTCCGCGATCGAACTGGCTGATGACACGGAAGGGCCTGTAGCGGCCATCGTTTCGTCTGGACTTAGGCGCGTATCCGAGCACGGCCACAGCGACAAGGACATCGAGAAGGCCGTCGCGACCACCGGATCTATCGAGTTGGGCTTTCTGGAGCGTGGTCTGGTGGTGCTCGCCACGGTGGCCAACGTCGCCCCGATGATGGGGTTTCTGGGAACGGTCGCCGGGATGATCGTGGCCTTCGGAGCCGTGGCGGAGGCCGGACAGATCGAGGCCTCTCTGGTCGCCGGCGGCATCAAAGTCGCGCTGATCACGACGGCCACGGGCCTGACGATCGCGATTCCGGTGAACATAGCCTACAACTTCTTTGTCACACGAATCGATCAGCTTATCATTGATATGGAACGCGGAGCGGAGGCGGTCATGGATATGGCACCGCCTGAGCCTGCCGGGTCCGCAAGATAGAGGTGGTATGCCATGGCGATGCTCCAGAGGAAGAGCCGGGTTAGCGACGAGATCCCCACTGCGTCGATGGCAGACATCGCGTTCCTTCTCCTCATCTTCTTCTTGACGACGACCGTGTTCGAGGAGGAGAAGGGGCTGCCGATCGTGCTGCCCGAATCATCGGAGGAAATTGTCGAGGTTTCGCAGAAGAACATCATCCACTTCCTGGTGCAGGAAGACGGCGCGATTGTGATTCGCAGGGGTGAGAGTACTGCCGAGCAGGTGGTCGCTTTCAGCGAGATCGAAGGGATCATGCGCCAAGAGATCTCGAACAACCCGGAGATTATCGCGGCAGTCAAGACCGCGCCCGATGCGCCGTACCGGCACATGATCAACGTGCTCGACGAGTTGCAGTCTGCGGCCGCGCAACGAATCTCCTTGCAGCTTTGGGAGAGGTAGACTGATATGGCCAAGAAGAGCGGTGGCTTCCAAAGGAAGTCGAAGGTAGCGAGCGAGATTCCAACCGCCTCGATGGCGGACATCGCATTCTTGTTGCTGATCTTCTTTATGGTGTCGACGACCTTCAGGCGCGAGCAGGACCGGCACCTGATGTTTCCGAAGGCCGAGGCGACCCAGAAGCAGGATGAGAAGCGCAAGAACATCCTGCACATTTGGATCGAACCGGACGGTGCGGTGTATATCAACGACACGGCGGTCCCGATGGACATGGTGGCTGATGTGGTGCTACCCCTCTATCGGGAGAGTGACCGTCGGCTGCTCATATCGATCCGTGGCGACCGGGACGTGCCTTACCGGTTCATCAATACTCTGACGATGCAACTTCAACAGGCAAACGCGGTACGCGTCTTCTTTCACACGGATCTCGAAAGCCGCTTGACGCGCGAGAGGAGGTAACGCTGCCATGACTGAGACGGGTGGACTGTCCGGCTCGCCGAGTGGCGTCTATCGCCTGACGGCGAACGACCGATTCAAGAGATCGTCCGGTTCGTGGCTGTGGGGCAGCGTGATAGTTGCCACGGTGTGTCACTTCGGGCTCTTCAAGTTCTTCCCCGAGCTGACGGCGTCCGATGTGAGCTATGGTGTCAACGAGTTCGAGGCGATCGAGCTGCCGCCTGAGGTCGACATTCCACCGCCCCCTGAGGCAATCGCTCGGCCTAGGGTTCCTGTAGTGGCCGCCACGGAGCTGGAAGAGGACATAACGATCGCTCCGACTACGTTCGAAGAGAACCCGGTGGAGAACCTGCCACCGCCACCGAGCGATGCCAGCCGCCTGAGCGATCAGCCCGTATTCACGCCGTACACGGTCAGACCGGAGATCAAGAATCGGCGCGAGGCGATACGTATCGTGGAACGGTACTACCCGAGGCTTCTGAAGGATGCAGGCATCGGGGGTCAGGTGATGGTCTGGGTCTTCATCGACACGAACGGTGTCGTCAAGAACGCGCAGGTGCAGAAAGGTTCGGGCAACTCGTCCCTCGACGAGGCGGCCCTCAAGGCAGCGCGAGAATTCGAGTTCACGCCGGCTCTGAACCGGGACCAGAGGGTGCCCGTCTGGGTGGCGATTCCCATTACGTTCTCGATTAAGCGATAGTGCGTCTCAGGTCGCGCGTAGAGCCCGGCACTGCGGCGGCGGTGCCGGGCTTTTTTATTCTTGATTCGATTTCCTCGGTCGGGTAAGTTTGGCTGATTATGTATCTTGAGCGGCTCGAGCGTGCGCTGCCGCAAGTCCGAGAACGGATCGCACGGGCCTGCGAGCGTGCCGGTCGTTCGGACGATGAGGCGGTCGCTTTGGTGGCTGTCACCAAGGGCCACCCGCTGGAGGCGATGCAAGCGGCGCGCGCGGCCGGCGTACACGTGATCGGCGAGAGCCGAGTACAAGAGGCTCGGGACAAGTGGACGTCGGCAGGCGACTTGGGGCTCGATTGGCACCTGGTAGGGCATCTACAGCGCAACAAGGTGCACCAGGCGCTGGAGATTTTCTCGCTGGTTCATTCGGTTGATTCGCTGCGCTTGGCGCGGGCGCTGGACAAGGAAGCGGCAAGACGCGGGCAGACGGCATCGATCCTCATACAGGTGAACGCTTCTGGAGAAACCGCGAAACACGGTCTTGCGGTTGGCGAAGCGTTGGACTTCGTGCGAGACGTTTGCGGATTAGAACATGTGCGAGTCCTTGGCCTGATGACCATGGCGCCGTTCACGGACGAAGAGCGAGTGCTGCGAACCACGTTTCGTCGCACACGCGATCTTTTCGAGAGCTGTCGAGATAGCGTGGAAGGCTTCGAGGCACGGCACCTTTCTATGGGAATGACGAACGACTACGAAATCGCCGTTGAAGAGGGCAGCACGATGGTGCGGCTTGGGACGGTGTTGTTTGGAGAGCGGGGATCATGATCGACTTGACACCACTCGATGTGCGCAAGAAGAAGGGCGACTTCAGGCGCACTGTTCGCGGCTACGACCCGGAGTTAGTAGACGACTTCCTCGACATGGTCGCCGAGAGACTCGAGGAACTTGTCAAACAGAATGTTGCGCTATCAGAGCGGTCCGAACACTTGCAAGAGCAGTTGGCCTCGTTCCGTGAGCGCGAAAACGCGCTCAACGAAGCGCTCGTCACCGCGCAGCAGCTTCGTTCCGAGGCCCAGGTTCAGGCGGACAAGGAGATGGAGCTGATACGCCGGGAAGCACACGGCGAGGCGGAGCGGATCGTCGAGGAAGGGCAGCGCTCGTTCCGCGAGTTGGCTCGTGATATAGAGGGACTGAAGGCTCGGAAACTCCAGTTCATTCGCGCCTTTCGGGGGTTGCTCGATCGGCATCTAGGCGAGCTGGAGGTCGAGGAGGCGCGGGCGACGGAACCCGCAGGAGATGTGGGCGCAGTGCCCGGGGCTGCGGGCGAGGACGGTACCGGGAATGCGACTCCGGCGGAGCCGAAACAGGAGGACTGGCTGTCGTCGATCGCCAGCGAAGGAGAGTTGGAGGAGGATAGCTGATGCCGGAGCCGAGCGGGCGCGATCTCGTGCGGAGAATTCGCGAAGCGTCGGAGGCGATAAGGGCGAGAACAGAAATTAAGCCTCGCGTGGCGATTACCTTGGGGACCGGCCTGGGTGCGCTGGCCGACGAGATCGAGGCGGAGTCCGTCATTAGCTACGAGGACATACCGGATTTCCCGGTTCCGACCGTTGAGAGCCACAGCGGACGCCTATTGCTGGGTCGGCTATCGGGTCAGCCGGTCGTTGCTATGCAGGGTCGGTTCCATCGCTACGAGGGCTACTCGCTTCAGCAGGTAGCATTCCCTGTGCGAGTGATGCGCGATTTAGGAGCCGAAATACTGATCGTTTCCAATGCCTGCGGTGGGATGAACCCGATGTGGAATGTCGGTGAGCTGATGCTGCTCGCGGATCACATCAACCTTCTGGGGGACAACCCTCTCATCGGGCCGAACCTGGACGAGTTGGGCCCGCGGTTCCCGGACATGTCGGAGCCATATGACGTGGAGCTACAGCGCCTCGCCATCGAGGTGGCGATGGAGGAGCGGATCACGCTTCGAAGGGGTGTGTACGTTGCGGTGCCGGGCCCGAATCTGGAGACGAGGGCGGAGTACCGGTTTCTGCGAATGATCGGGGCTGATGTCGTGGGCATGTCAACCGTGCCGGAGGTCATCGCCGCGACACACGGCGGGATGAAGGTGCTGGGTATCTCGATAATCACCGACAGCTGCCTGCCGGACGCGCTCAAGCCGGCCAGCGTCGAGGAAATAATACGGGTTGCCGGCGAGGCAGAGCCGAAATTGACTCTTCTGATCAAGAACGTCGTCGCCCGCTTGGGCTGAGTCTCACCATATGAACGAGAAGCGATACCGACAGATACCCGAGGGCCCGACGCAGCTCGAAGAGAGCGTCCAGCAGCTCTGGGAAGAGGAGGGCACTTTCCAAAGCTCGCTCGAGCTGACAAGGGACGGCGAGCCGTTCGTGTTCTACGAGGGGCCACCGACGGCGAATGGACGCCCGGGCATCCATCATGTTTTTGCGCGGACTCTGAAAGATGCTTTCTGCCGTTATCAGACCATGCAGGGGCGCTCGGTCACGCGCATCGCCGGCTGGGACACGCACGGCCTGCCGGTCGAGGTGGAAGCAGAGAAGGCTCTGGGTATCTCGGGCAAGCCGGACATCGAGAAGATTGGAGTCGAGCAGTTCACGCAGGTCTGCCGCGAGCACATCTTCACCTACAAAGAAGACTGGGAGAAGCTATCTCTCCGAATAGGCTTCTGGCTCGACTACTCCCGCGCCTATATAACCTGCTCGCCGGAGTACGTCGAAAGTGTCTGGTGGGCGCTGTCGAAGTTCCATGAGAAAGGGCTCCTCTACCGCGGCCACAAGGTGGTTCCGTTTTGTCCTCGCTGCGGTACCGGACTGTCCAGCCACGAAGTCGCGCTGGGCTATGAAGAGGTCTCCGAGCCTGCGGTGACCGTCAAGTTCCCGGTAAGAGACCGACCGGGCGAGTTCCTGCTGGCCTGGACCACGACGCCCTGGACGCTTCCTGGAAACGTCGCTCTCGCCGTCAGCCCCATGGTTGCCTACGTGAAGGCGCGCGCCGGCGATGAGATCTACTACCTGGCGGAGCGCCTGGCCGACTCGGTCCTGGGCCAAGGCTACGAGGTGCTCGAGACGATGCCGGGCGGGCAGCTGGAGGGGATTCGCTACGAGCCGCCGTTCCCGTTCCTGCGCGACGCCGTAGGAGACGCCGACGCCTGGTATGTGGCCACGGCCGATTTCGTGACCGCAGATGAGGGCACCGGGATAGTCCACACGGCCGTCATGTACGGGCAGGATGACTACGACCTGGGGATGGAGCTGGGTTTGCCCGCGTACCATCTGGTGGACGAGGAGGGGCGTTTCACGCGCGATGTGACGCCGTGGGCAGGCGTGTTCGTCAAGGACGCCGATCCGAAGATCATCGAGGCGCTGGAGGTGGGCGGTCGCCTCTGGAACTCCGAGCCGCACGCGCATACTTATCCGTTCTGCTGGCGCTGTGATTCGCCGCTTCTCTACTACGCCCGCGATTCCTGGTATCTGCAGACGACGGCGGTCAAGGATCATCTGCTGGCAAACAACGCGGCGGTGGCGTGGCACCCTGCAGAGATCGGACGCGGCCGAATGGCCGAGTGGCTCGAGAACAACGTGGATTGGGCGCTCTCCCGTGAGCGCTACTGGGGAACACCGCTTCCCGTTTGGATATGCGACCAGGATCGATCGCATCTCGAAGTGATCGGCGGCTACGAGCGGCTTGCTGAGTTGTCCGGTATCACCATAGGGAGCGAGTTCGACCCGCACAAACCGTTCATCGATACCGTTGAGTGGAAGTGCGAGAAGTGCGCGGGAACGATGCGTCGCACGCCGGAAGTGATCGACACCTGGTTCGATTCGGGATCGATGCCGTTCGCTCAGTGGCACTATCCTATGGAAAACGGCGAGGCCTTCGAGCACCATTTTCCAGCCGATTTCATCGCTGAGGGTGTCGACCAGACTCGTGGCTGGTTCTATTCGCTGCTGGCCATCTCGACAGCGCTTTTCGATCGCTCTCCGTACAGAAACGTCGTGGTCAACGATCTGGTCCTCGACGCGGACGGTGTGAAGATGTCCAAGTCCCGGGGTAACGTGGTCGACCCCTGGGAGGCAATCAGAGATTTCGGCGCCGATGCGATTCGCTACTACCTGCTCTCGGTCAGCAACCCTTGGATCCCCAAGCGGCATGACCCCAAGGCCATCGCCGAGATCAGGCGCAAGTTCTTCGGCACGCTGTTGGCCACTTACAAGTTCTTCGAGATCTATGCGAACCTGGAGAACTGGGTCCCAGAGCATCGACCGCCGTGGGACAAACGTCCGCTGATGGATCGCTGGCTGCTCTCGCAGCTGGATCGGTTGGTCGAGGAATGCCGCGCTGATATGGACGGCTACAATGTGACCCACGCGGTTCGCAGCATCGGCGAGTTCGTTGTGGATGACCTCTCCAACTGGTACGTGCGCCGCTCGCGGGCCCGTTTCTGGGGCACACGCACGGCTTCGCGAGAGACGATGGAAGCGGCGTTCGCCACCCTCTGGGAAGCCATGGTGACGGTGTGTCGCCTTCTTGCGCCCTTGGCGCCGTTCGCTGCCGACTGGATCCACCGGGAACTTGTGGCGGGGACGTCTGTTCATCTGGAGCGGTATCCGCAGCCGCAGGGATGGCGCGATCCGGAGTTGGACTTGGCGATCGACGTAGGACGCAAACTGTCCGGGTTGGGACGGGCGGCTCGCGAGACCGCCGCGATCCGCGTCCGCCAGCCCTTGCGCCGCTTGCTGGCGTACGTGCCAGGCGGTCGACCGGCCGGGTTGGTCGAGGAGGTCTTGGAGATCGTGCGCGACGAGCTGAACGTGAGAGAAATCATTTTCGTTGAGAATTCGTCCGAGCTGGTCGCCTTGCGGGCGGAGCCCAATTTCGCGGTTCTCGGACCGAAGTTCGGCCCGCGCGCGAACGCGGTAGCGCAGGCTTTGCGAGACTTGGAGAGCACGCACCTGGCCGCCTGGCGCGCCAGCGGTGGGGAGCTTGTCGTGGAGGTATCGGGCGAGCGAGTCGACGTTCCTGAGGACGGTGTCGCCCTGAAGGAGGAAGCACTGCAAGGCCTTGTGGTACAATCAGATGGCAGGGTAGTGATCGGCCTGGACACGGCGGTGGATGACGAGTTGAGGGCCGAGGGCACGGCACGGGAACTGGTGAACCGAATCCAGCGGTTGCGGCGGGACGCCGGGTTAAAACTGGACGACCGGATCCGATTGGGTATCTTTGGGGCGCCCGAGGTGACCGAAGCTGCAGAGGCGCACCGCGAGTACATCGCCGGCGAGGTGCTGGCGGTGGAGGTCGAGATCGGCCGGCAGCCGTCCCCGAGTGACGGGTATGAGCACACCCGGGAGCTCGAGTTGGACGGCGTGAAGGTGGTGATAGGTGTCCAGGTGAAGTAGGGCAAGGTGTTGTCCGCTCAGCCCGCGTTAGCGTTGCGGTAAGACTAGGGAACCCAAAATGGCTTTGAGCAAGAAAGACAAGGCGCATTTCGAGCAGCGCCTTCTCCAAGAGCGACAGAAGGTGGTCAAGCAGCTGGCCCAGTTTGACGAGTCGTTCTCACGCACACTGCAGGCATCTGACGGTGACCTGTCGGCATATAGCTTCCACATGGCGGATCAGGGAACCGACGCGATGGAGCGGGAAAAGGCGTTCCTTTTCGCCAGTAAGGAAGGCCGGCTCCTCTACCATATCGACGAGGCGCTTCGCCGGCTCTACAAGACACCGGACAAGTTCGGGTTCTGCGAGGAGTGCGGCAGCGATATCGGGAACGATCGTCTGGACGCATTGCCGCATGCCAGGCTCTGCATCGACTGCAAGGAGCGCGAGGAAGACGGTGACGCCTGACGGATATTCGCAGGCCGAGCAGGTGAGCGAGCAGGAGGTGGCGAGTCCAGAGGCCGTTAGGACCAAGCTGAGTCTCTTCGCCGGCACCGCTGGACTGATCTTGGTGCTGGACCTTGCCACGAAATACGCGGTCCAGCAGTACATGCACTTGTATACCTCGGTCTCCGTGATCGGAGACTTCTTTCGGCTGACGTATATCCACAATCCCGGTGCGGCTTTCGGCTTGCACCTGGGTCCTTACTCCCGGTTTATCTTTCTGAGCCTCGCACTCGTTGCGCTTGCAGTCCTCGTGGTCATGTATCGGCACACCGCTGCGGAGGACAAGCTTCGACTGCTGGCCATCGGTTCGATCGCGGGCGGGGCAATCGGGAACGTGACCGATCGGATCCGATCTGCCGAAGGGGTCGTCGATTTTCTGGACTTTGGAGTCGGTAGTCTCCGCTGGCCTGTCTTCAACGTCGCGGACACCGCGGTCACTATCGGCGCCGTACTACTCCTCTTCTCGCTCTGGGCCGAAGACCAGCGGCGCGACCGTGAACAGAGTGAGACAGGCTGAAGAACCTCCCGACACTGCCACACATCTTATCGAGGTCGAAGAAGCCTCCGAACTGAGGCTCGACCGCTTTCTAGCCGAGAAACTGACGCTTTCCCGCTCATTCGCAGCGACCCTCATCGAGTCCGGTCGGGTCCGCGTTGCCGGTCGAATCGTCAAGAAGAGCTATTCGCCCGCAGCCGGAGACGTGATCGTCGTAGAGGTCCCGCAGCCCGAGCCGTTGGCCGTCGAGGCCGAAGACATCCCGGTGGACGTGCTGTACGAGGACGAGGGGTTTCTGGTCGTGAACAAGCCGGCCGGCATGGTCGTGCATCCGGCCCCGGGTCACGCGCAGGGGACCCTCGTGAACGCTCTCTTGCACCACGCCGGCCGGTTGTCCTCCATCGGTGGCGCCCGGCGTCCCGGGATAGTACACAGGCTGGACAAGGACACTTCGGGCCTGATCATAATGGCGAAAGAGGAGACGGTGCACCGGCGCCTGGCCGAGGCTTTGGCGCGGCGGAAGATCGTGCGCTACTACCTGGCGGCCTGTTGGGGCCATCTGAAGGACGACAGCGTCATGATCGAGGCCGATGTAGGCCGCCACCGGCATGACCGGAAACGGATGGCGGTCGTGCCTGGAGCGCGCCCGGCGGCCACCGAGATCGAGCGGCTGGAACGCTGGAAAGCGGCCGACTACCTCAAAGTACGCCTCCACACGGGACGGACTCACCAGATTCGGGTCCATCTGCGGCACATCGGCCACCCCGTGGTCGGGGATCGCCAGTACGGAGAAGGCTGGGAGCGGGGTCTGAGGGGGGGTGGAGACCGGTGGGCGCGAGAGATGGCGAGGCGGGTCTCGCGGCAGTTCCTACACGCTGCAGAACTGCACTTCACACACCCGCTGACGGGCCGTTCGATGGATCTCGGAGCCCCGCTGCCGCCGGACCTGGCATCGGCCGCAGAATGGGCTCGAGAAACGAGTTGACGGCGGCGTTAGTCGTTATTATACTTATACTTCCCGCGAGTGGCTTCACTCGATCCCTCCCCCATTTGTCCTACTACTGTCAGGGTTCGTTTTGCGGTGTCGGATTACGTCAGGCGCCAGCTAATCTTTGAAGTTGGGGACCATCTGTTTGCTGCAGACGCGCAAGCAGTCTGTGAGGTGCTGGAGCCCATTTCGGCAGCGACACCGATCCCCGGTGCGGTGCCGGGCATTCATGGCCTGATCAATCTCCGGGGCACGCTTCTCGTCACCGGGAACCTCGGCTCACTTCTCGGCCTGACTCCGAAGCCAGTCGCGGAGCCGGCGCTGGTCGTCTTCGAGCACGAAGAGCGTAGAGTAGCGCTCGAGATCGATCGCGTTGTCGACGTGACATCAGGGCCGGACGGCGATTTGGACGTGGATGGCAGTCTGCTCAAGACGCTCGGTGCTCGGGAGGTAGTCAGCGGGGCGGGCCAGTTCGGGCAGCGGCCGTACTTCAGACTGGACATGGGTGCAGTCTTCGCTCTCGTGTTGGAGCGGGATCAGCGAGGAGACTGGGCAAGTGCCCGGACCGAAGGAGGGGCAGGGTGACGATGAGCCGCACAGTGCTGATTGTTGACGATGCAATCTTCATGCGGACCATGATCGGTGACATCCTCAAGCAGGCGGGCTTCGACGTGGTCGGCGAAGCGGCTTCGGGCGTCGAGGCCGTGGATCTGTACAAGGAGCTGCAGCCTGACTTGGTCACGATGGACATCGTCATGCCCGATATGGGGGGCATAGATGCCGTTCGCGAGATCATCAAGGAGGATCCGGGGGCGAAGATCCTCATGTGCAGCGCGATGGGCCAGCAGGGTTTGGTGGTCGAGGCGATTCAGGCCGGAGCCAGCGATTTCGTTGTAAAACCGTTCCAACCGTCACGAGTGGTCGAGGCAGTCCAACGACTTCTGGGATGAGACAGCAGGATAAGTACGCACAGCTCTTCGCCGCCGAGGCGCGCGAGCATCTCACGGAGATGAATCGCGGGCTGATGGCGCTCGAGGAGGAACCGGGAAACCGGGAGTCGCTGGACGGCATATTCCGATCCGTGCACACGATAAAGGGCATGGCAGCTGCGATGGGCTATGATGTCGCCACGCGGCTAGCCCACAACATCGAGTCGGTCCTCGACGAGCTCCGCGGCGGACGACGGCGAGTCACGATCCAGCTCGTCGACCTCTTGCTGGAGAGCGGCGACCTGCTGGACGCGGCCGTGGGGGCCACGGTCGCCGGGCAGGAGCCCCCGGATCCGGGGGTCTTGATCGAGCGC
>JBDHHL010000034.1:0-17120 GCA_039589375.1 Gemmatimonadota bacterium
GTTGTCGAGGCGCCGGGGCTGGCCGAGTGCCTGACCCTGAGCAAGGGGGACTTCATTCGCTCCGGGCAACTGGGTGCGATCTACCTGGCCTACCGCAAGGCGATCCAGGAGGCGCTCACCCGACAGCTCTCCGAGTGGGGCGACTTGCACGAGCGGCGTGACAAGGAGCGGCGACGGGCAGCGGGGCCGGTGGAGCGGGACCTGGAGTCGGTACTGCTCGACCTGGCCGACGAGTTCCCACTCCTGAACGCGTTGGTCGAGCGGCGGGCTGGCGGCCAGCGCACACTGCCGACGGGCGTTGCCGCGGATCGGGCGGCGACGCCAGCGTCTGTCGATGCGGCTGGCCAGGAGGAGACGGGTGCGGTTGATGGGCCTGCGGAGCCGGAGGCCGGAGATGAGGAGAAATCGGCCGCGCAGCCCGAGAGCGGCTCGACCGTCCTAGAGCCTCCGATGGCGAAGAAAGGGCGGCGGCGGCCGGCTCGTTACGCGCTGCGAATCGAGTTCGAGCAGCGCCCCGAGAGCGCCGAGCTGGCCCGGCTGGTCGAGGCGACGGTCTGGGTCAACGAGGCGCATCCCGCCTACCGCCGCGCATCGGGCTCTCGCGCGGCAGCCTATCACGTTGCCCTCTCGGCGGCCATGGCGTTGGCACCGCTCGCGGCAGAACCCAGGGACCAGCACGAGTTCATCACTGCGTTTCTGACGCGCTGGGGAAACGCCGATGTCGCGGTCAAACGGGGTCGGCGGAAGCGGCGCTAGGGACAGACCCGCGAAGTGAAGTTCCTACGTTCGGTGCGAGATGGCGAACTCACTGGCACAGTACCCGGGCCGTTACGATATCAAGTCCTTGTCGAGGGCCGGATGCGTCGATCCGACTGCCAGTTCCTGCCATCCCGCAGCTAGGGTGCCCCCGTGGCGGAACTGGCAGACGCGCTCGATGGCGAATCGGGTGACCGAAAGGTCGTGTGGGTTCAAGTCCCACCGGGGGCACGCCGCCATTCTTGAGGACAGTCTCATGATGGCTCGCGGTTCTTCTTGACCTCACAGATTCGGCGAGCTTAACTTGAGATACCGATTCGCCACGAGCAGTTCCGTCACGGCAAAGAGCCCGGAGGATCTCCTCCGGGCTTGGCGTTAGGGAATCAAATAGAACCTGGGGCCTCTACAAATCCCGCGCCTCGTACAGGCGCCGGGAGATGAGCAGCGAAACACCCATCGCAGAGACTGCCGAGCCCACAAAGCTGCCCAGCAGCAGCCCGAACCGCGGCTCGGCCCAGCCGACCACCTCCCTCATCAGCCTGGGCGCCGCCGCGCCCCACACCTCGGGGTCGGAGATCGGGCTCGGGTAGCCCTTCGCCGCCAAGATCGTAGAAATCAGCTGGGAAACGACGATTAGGGCCACCACCGAGATCGCCAGGAAGAGGAGAAGGGCACGTCCGGCCCCGTAGCGGAAGTACAGGGGAAGGTAGACCGCGGCGCTGAAAGCCACGAACCCGAAGAATACCGCGTGGGCGTTCAGGCTCAACAAGGAGCTCGATCCCTCGGCGCCGCTCGAGGTCAACCGCGTCACCGCCTGGGCGAGGGCCCAGGCGAAGGCCAGCCCGGCGAGCATCCCGAGCAGCGTTGTCAGGTAGCGCGCCGCCACGAACTCGCCCCGCGACACGGGCAGGCTGTTCCACAGCAACTCCGTCCGCTGCGCCTCTTCGATGGCGATCGAGCCGAAGGCGAGCAGTGCCGCGAAGGTGATCGCGGCCAGCGGGTAGATCTCGGGAACCAGGGCCATCACCGCCAGCTGGACCGCGGCGAGCGGGATCACCAGCCACAGCAGCCGCTGCGCGGCGGCAACGTCTTTCCAGACCAGGCTAAGCGTAGCCATCGCTTCCGGTGGTGTAGAGGACGACGTCGTCCAGCGTGGCCTTGTCGATCACGACCGAGTCGCCCAGCTGTCGGCGCGCCGCGGCGGCATCGTCGGTCAGCGCCTCGAACCCGTGAGCGCCGCGACGGATGCCGCGGAAGTAGTCGGCCGGCAGCGGTTCCAGCAGCTCTAGCCCGCCTTTGACCAGCGCCCAGCGCTCGAGGATCTCGTCCTTGGCGGCCGAAAAGACGATGCGGCCGTTCTGAATCAGCGTGATGTAGTCGGCGATCCGTTCCAGGTCCGAGGTGATGTGCGTGGAGAAGAGGATCGACGCGCGCTCGTCCTGCAACAGCTCGGTCAGGTCATCCAGTAGGTCGCGGCGGAAGACGGGGTCCAGCCCCGAGGTCGGCTCGTCCAGCACCACCAGCTCGGCCCGGTGCGACAAGGCGAGCGACAGGGCGAACTTGGTCTTGTTGCCGTGGGACAGCTCGCCGAACCGTTTGGACAGCGGCAGCCCGAAAGCGTCGGCGTGGCGGCGAAATGCATTGTCATCCCAGGTGTGGTAGAACCGGGCCACCAGCGCCGCGTTCTGCGCCAGCGTCAGCTGCCGGTAGAAGTGGGGCTCGTCGTGGACGAAGCCGATCCGCGACCGCACCGCCGCGCCCTGCCGGGCCGGGTCGAGGCCGAAAGCGTGGATGGCGCCGCCGTCGCGGCGCAGCAGCCCCAGGATCAGCTTCAGCGTGGTCGTCTTTCCGGCGCCGTTCGGTCCGATCAGCCCCATGATGTAGCCGCGGGGCAGGGTGAACGACACGTCGCACAACGCGAAACCGGGGTAGTGCTTGCAAAGGCCGCTGACCTCGAGGGCGCCGCTCGTGTCCTCGTTCATAGCTCGCGCCGCCGGAAGAGCGCCAACGAGATCCGGAAGCTGGCCCAGTTCACGAGGACCAGCGCCAACAGCATCACCAGCTGGAACACGGTGAGCGGCAACGTCTCGCGCAGCGCGGCGACGCCGCTGGCCAGCGCCCGGAACGCCGCGCCGATGCCGCCCTCGACGGCGTCCATGCTTCCCGTGGTCTTCGCCACCACGAACATGGCCGCTCCGATGATCTGCAGCACGACCAGCAACATCAGCACGCCCATGAAGCCGAACCGGATGGTGAAGGGGAGCAGCAGCGCGAGGATGAACGTGGTGATGCCGGCGGCTAGCAGCAGGCGGTCCGGGTCCAGTAACATGAGGCCGGAAAGCTTGCTGCCGGGCACGAAAGCCGCCAGGCATAAGGCCACGACGAACATCCCGGCGACCAGCGCCCAGGCCGTCACGTAGTAGCCCCGCACCAGGTCGGCCCGCGAGACGGGGAGCGTACACGACCACGCGAGCGTGCCGAACTTGTCGTCGCGGTTCAGCGGCACCACGGTCAAGAACGTCATCCAGATGCAGGTGAAGACCAGCCACAGCGTCGCGTGGTTGGCGACGATGACGAAGTAGACCTGGAAAGCCGCGAAGACCAGAACCGCCGGCAGCAGGGCGCGTCGGTGCAGGATGAGGTCGCGCCGCAGCAGGATCCAATCGCGATGGAGCAGCTCAGTCATCATCGTTCGAGCCCTCCTTTCCGAACAGGACCATGATGTCGTCCAGCGAGGCGCGCTCGATGACGAACCCGTTACCGAAGCGGCGGCGCGCTTCATCGATCCGCGAGGTAAGCCCCTCGAACCCATGCCGGCGAACGCGGACGCCCTGCAGGAAGGCGCGCGCGTCGGCATCCAGCATCTCGCGGCCGCCCTTCACTACGGCCCAGCTTTCGGCCAGCTGGTCCATCGGATTGGAGAAGACGGCCCGCCCGTCCCGCAGGAAGGTGACGAAGTCGGCCGTGCGCTCGAGGTCCGCGGTGATGTGAGACGAGAAGAGCACCGAGACGCGCTCGTCCTGCAGCAGCCCCGCCAGCATGTCCAGCAGCAGGCGCCGGAAGATGGGGTCGAGCCCGGTGGTCGGCTCGTCCAGCAGCACCAGCTCGGCGCCGTGCGAGAGCGCCAGCGCCAGCGCGAACTTCGTCTTCATGCCGTGGGACAGCTTCTTGAACTTCTTCCTCAGCGGCAGCTCGAACTCGCCGGCCAAGGTACGAAATCGTCGCTCGTCCCACTTCGCGTAGAACGGTGCGATGGCCGAAGCCAGATCCTTGAGCGCAGCGTCCTCGTGGAAGCGCGGCTCGTCGGGTACGAAACCGATCCGCGACTTGACCGCCGCCTCGTCCGCCAGGTTGTCCCGGCCGAGGACCCGGATAGCGCCGCCATCGCGGCGGATCAGGTTCAGGATCAACTTGATAAGCGTCGTCTTGCCCGCGCCGTTGGGCCCGATCAGCCCCATGATGTAACCCCGTCGCAACCGCAGGCTGACGTCGTTCAGCGTGAACCCTTCATAGCGCTTGCAGACGCTATCGATCTCGAGTGCGTAGTCCATATCTATTCTTCCTCGGCGTAGAGGAGGCGGAGCATCTCCGCCAGTTGGTCAGAACCCACGTTCAGCAGCCGCGCCTGGTCCACCGCCTCGGCCAGCTTCTCCTCCACCGCCTTCATCCGCTTCTCCCTCAGAAACTCCGGGTTCTGCGCCGCTACGAACGTGCCCTTGCCGCCCACCGTGTTGATGAACCCCTCGTGCTCCAGCTCCTCGTACGCGCGCTTCGTCGTGATCACGCTGATCTGGAGGTCGCGCGCCAGCCTGCGGATCGACGGGAGCAGGTCGCCCTCCGACAGGTCACCGCTCAGGATCTGCGCCCGGATCTGCTGCACGATCTGCTCGTAGATCGGGTCGGGCGACGCGTTGGAGATGACGATCCTCATCGGGCAGCGCTGGGTTCGGTTTTGGGCTGCTGGGGCATTTCCAGGGTTCAGGCTCCTTCGCAGTTGTCGTGTACCTACTGTATATACTGTCTATGAACAGTATAATAGTGAAGCCGAGTGTGTCAAGACTTCGCGGCTGCTCGGGTGTTGCCGAATTCCCAACTTCAGCCTGCGTCCAGAATCAGCCGATATGAGGACTTGTTGATCGAGAGCGGCTACCCTGAGAGCGGTTTGGGCCTCCCTGTTGACTCGTTGGTGATATCGCATATGATATCATGAACAGGAAGATCGCTCGCCTCAGACGGAGCTTGGAAGAGCTCCGTCGGCGGGGCGGTGTCCGCGCTGAGGAGCTAGAACGGCTGGCAAGCGCGCTTGGGAGAAGGAGACATCCCCGAGGCAAGGAGCCGACTTGGGTTAGTACGGTTCTCCCACACTCCCGACCGTTGAGTATCCCGAGGCACTCCGGCGACCTGAACCGATTCACCGTGAGGACGATACTGGACCAGCTCGAGGCCGACATCGATGCTCTTGATGCCCTGGAAGATGAGGGAATCGGATGATGGCTGATTCACCAAGAACGCCGAGGGACTACTTGAAGGCCCCGTATTGTCGTGTCGTTATCCCCGACCGCCAGACCGGGACGTATACGGCTCGTGTCATGGAGTTTCCCGGGTGTGTCGCTCAAGGCGACACCATCTCCGAGGCGCACGAGCGGTTGGAGCGGGCGGCGGAGGATTGGATCAGGGTGGCGTTGGACTCGGGTCAGGATATTCCGCTGCCGGCCGAGGAGCAGAGGTACAGCGGTCGCATCCTTGTGCGCCTTCCGAAGAGCCTGCACCGACGCGCAGCCGAGGCGGCGGAGGAAGACGGTACCAGTCTCAATCAGTTCATCGTGGCGGCAGTGGCGGAGCGGGTCGGGGCGAGCCGTGTTGCCAAAACCTCACCCGCGACGGCTGGACGCTTGTAGAGTCGGGGGAGATGACCGAGTCGCTGGTATCGGGCCATCGTCGAGCAGGCGAAGGAGTCGATAGCCCGTCTGGGCGGAGACCGTCCCCGCTGAAGCTCAAAGCTCGCCCGAGACAGACGGAGCGCGTAGGTTGAAAACCGTGAGTGCGACGGAGAAGTTGATGACTGCCGAGGAGTTGGCCCAGACTCCCATCCCCGACCAGCAGGTGGAACTGGTCCGGGGCCGGCTGGTCGTGCGCGAGCCTCCGAGCACCCATCATGGAGCTGTCTCGGCTAATCTCGCCTTCGAGTTGAGTGCTTTTGTCCGAACGGAGGAGCTGGGTCAGGTGTTCGCCCAGGATACCGGCTTCAAAATCGCCAGCGATCCTGACACGGTCCGGGGACCCGATGTAGCCTTCGTGTCGGAAGCAAGGTTGGAGCGGATCCCGGCGGAGGGATATGCCGATCTGGCACCGGACCTGGTGGTCGAGGTCCTCTCCCCAGGCGACCGTCCCGGCGAGGTATTGGCGAGGATCGGTGAGTGGCTGGCTGCGGGCAGTCGCTGCGCCTGGTTGATCGATCCTAAACGGCGCGAGGCGCGAGTGTTCCACGCCACCGGCAGCGTGTCTGTGATCGGTGAGGACGGTTCTCTGGACGGAGGCAACGTGCTGCCAGGATTCTCATGCCCCTTGGGAGCGATCCTCCTGAAGTAGCCCGAGTTACTCCTGACCCGCGCGGATCTGATTTCGAGTGGGAGTACGATTCCAGTAGAAGGACCGCCGGTTGTTGAAGAAGCCGTCGCTCCTGTGAAACGGCGGGTAGGGGCGAGCCTGGAGCTCGCCCCCTATTGTACTACTGGATCTCGCTGAACACCTGCAGCGATGCGTCGATCACACCGTCTTCCGCCTTGGCGGCCGCCCCCTGCGGAGACTCCAATAAAGCCTGCAACGCGTCCATATCTGTGACGCTGATCAAGAGCCCCGTCCGGTTCGGGTCTTGAAGGCTCTGAAACACGCGCACGCTAGGTGCACCGTGCTGGGCGAACATCCCGTGCCGACTGTCGGGGCCCTGCCAAGCCGCCAGCCAGTGATCGGCATCGGCCACGTTGTGCGTGATCATCAGGCTTGGCGTGGGCACGTCGCTGTTCCAGATGTCGCGCGCGATCTTCCACTCGCCGCCGACCTGTTTCCAGACTTCGATGAACTTGCCTCGGTCCATGACCGAGCCGTCCGGCCCCAGCACTTTGAAGGTTCCCAGCTTGTAACCGATGTCGGCGGCTGCGATCGCCTCGATGGTCTCGAGTTCGGCCTTGAGTCCGGCGTCGATCATCTCGCCGAATGCCGCTCTCACGACATCCCGGCCCTGGGCCATCTCGCCGTTGGGCGGCAGGAGCCAGGTATCTTCCGTATACATCGCCGCCAACGCATCGAGGTCGCCCGCGTTGAATGCCTCAATCCAGCCCTCGCCCACTTGGGCGAGTTCGGGACTCTCCTGCGAACCCGCCGGCGCGCAGGCGCCGAGGGCTACAACAAGAGTGAACAGTACCGGTGCTACGAGATCGAGTCTCTTCATGGTTCCTCCTTCAGGCCGCTCCCTCGGGCGGCCTGGCACGAGATGGCAGGGTGCCGGCGAGGACCGGAACCCTGTGGGGCTCCCGCGTCGGTCACCAAGTGGAGTGGTTGACGCGGTGCGGAGATTTGGGCAACAAAGGCGCGAATATCGGTCAGGACGGGTTGGCGGTCAAGCCCAAGGGTTGACAACTAGCACGCGGTCCATTAAAGTGATGGCCGCTTGGGAGTCGCGTCCCGATGCACATGCCGGCCGAACTGGGGGAGAGCCCCGGGTGGTCGGGTCGCAGCAAGAAAGTTCGCTGCGGTTGCGTCGGAGACGCGTTTTCGCATTTGGGGGGTCTGAGAACTACGGGCATCTATACCCGTACCGAATAGTGGAGAACTGAAGGTGCTCAGGAAGAGACAGCAACGGAACGTCTTGCGAGAATCCGGCTCGAGGTCCAACGGCCTCGTGAAGGGAGACGTCCGTCCATTCGCCGGCTCAGCCCGCTCGTATTCGCGGCCGGCTGGCGAGGCAGGACTCGACCTGAGGCCAGATTCACAGACGAGTCACCGGCCTGTAGGTCGGAGCGGCGGTGCAGGTAACTCGGGAGGTGAAGCTCGATAGAGCGCCATCTTCCACCCTGGGAGCGATTTAGAACGCCCCACCTGCGCTGCGAGCCGGGTGGGGCGTTCGGCTTGATAGCCTGGTCGACGCCTAGGCGACGACGTTCAACGGAAGGAGTTTGGAGCTCGGAAAGAGAGATGGATCGGACGCGAGGCCCGGGAGCAGTGCATCGACGCGACTTCCTTAAGCCCGGGCCAAGCGTTTGGTTCGGCCGACAAGGTGTCGGGGATCCGAGCGACAAAGGAAAGAACATGACGAAAGCGAAACGTAACGAGACCGCGAACTTGTTGATCGCGGATTCCATCGGAAGCGACGGGGTGGAGGACGTCGGTTAGGTCCTCCGCCCCTGGGCCGGGGAACCGGCCTTCGGAGGCTAGAGGACTATGGTTATCAACCGACTCAAGGACTACTTCGGCGAGGAGCCGGAAGAGCGTCCACCGGAAGAAGAGTTCTACATCGTCGCCGGTGACGCGGGCTACTTCTACGTCACGCGAGACACCGCGCAGCGGATCGCGCAGGAGCTCGCGCGGCACCGGCCGCCGCGCTGGATCGTCTTCCGCGACCTCGCCGGCTCCGAGATCCGCGTGCGGCCTCGCAAGCTTGACGTCGTGTGCGAGTCCACCGCAGAACAGCGAGCTCGCGACCGCGCGTTCAACCGTGCGCGTAAGGCGGAGGACCAGCAGGACCGCCGTCTTTTTGATGAAGACGAGTAGCGGAACCGGGTGCGCAGGCCGGGAAACCGGCCTGCGCTCCGCCCGGCGTCGGGCTCGGCGAACCCGTGCCGGCTCGCCGCCTTCGCGGCATCGCCTTCACCCGGTCCACGTGACGTGTGAGAGCGGGAGTCGCCGAAGTGGCGTATTTTGTTCGTGCAGCGACCGGGGATCCATCATGCTATTGACCATCACCACGACCCACGAGCCTGCGACCGACCTGGGCCATCTGTTGCACAAGAACCCGGCCCGGCCCCAGTCGTTCGAGTTGTCGTTCGGCGCCGCGCACGTCTTCTACCCGGAGGCGAACGATCGGCGTTGTACGGCCGCGCTCGTGCTGGACGTAGATCCCGTCGGACTCGTGCGTGGGTCCAAGGGGCCGGGCACGGGCGGGACGCTGCAGCAGTACGTGAACGACCGACCCTACGTCGCGTCCTCGTTCCTGAGCGTCGCGATCTCCCGCGTCTTCGGAAGCGCGCTGGCCGGCAACAGCCGCGAGCGTCCGCAGCTCGTGAGCGCGGCGATCCCGTTGGAGGCGCGGATAGCGGTAATGCCGAGCCGCGGCGGCGAGGATGCTGTTCGTCGCCTCTTCGAGCCGTTGGGTTACAAGCTGCAACTCCAGCGGCACCCGCTCGATGAGAGCTTCCCGCAATGGGGTGAGAGCAGATACTTCACGGTCACGCTCGCAGCCGTCCGCCCGCTCTCCGACCTGCTGCGACATCTCTACGTTCTCGTGCCCGTGCTCGACGACGCCAAGCACTACTTCGTCGGCGAGGACGAGGTCGAGAAGCTGCTGCGAAAGGGACAGGGCTGGCTGGCCGAGCACCCAGAGCGCGAGCTGATCGCGCGGCGCTACCTCCGCCATCGCTGGAGTCTTACGCGGGCCGCGCTTGCCCGCCTGACCGCCGAGGAAGAAAGCGATCCCGACGCGGCCGCGGAAACGCGAGACGCCGAGGAGCATGAGACCGAGAAGCGGATCGGGTTGGGCGAGCAGCGGCTGGGCGCGGTCAGCGCAGCGGTGCGAGCGAGCGGCGCGCGGCGCGTGGTGGACCTCGGGTGCGGTGAGGGGCGGCTTCTGACGGCGCTACTGGCCGACCGGCAGTTCGACCAGGTCGTGGGACTCGACGTGTCGGTCCACGCTTTGGCGCGTGCACGCAACCGTCTCAAGCTCGACCGGATGCCGGAGCGCCAGCGGAAGCGAATCGAGCTGCTGCACGGCTCGCTCCTGTATCGCGATCAGCGAATTGCCGGCTTCGATGCGGCCGCGGTCGTGGAGGTGATCGAGCACTTCGATCCGCCGCGCCTGCGCGCGTTCGAGCGCGTCCTCTTCGAGTTCGCGCGGCCACAGACTGCCGTGCTCACAACGCCGAATCGCGAATACAACGCGAAGTTCGAGCAACTGGTCGCGGGCACCTTTCGCCACCGCGACCATCGGTTCGAGTGGACGCGCGCGGAGTTTCGGGCGTGGGCGGAGCAGGTCGCCGAGCGGTTCGGCTACGAGGTCCGCATCCTGCCGGTTGGTCCGGAGGATCCTCAGCTCGGGGCGCCGACGCAAATGGGGGTTTTCGAGCGTGAGTGAGAGTGCATGTCTTATGAACGGACGGTCGGCGTGAACCTCGAGATCCCAGAGCTTTCGCTCGTTCTGCTCATCGGACCGTCGGGTTCCGGGAAGTCCGCGTTTGCGGCGAAGCACTTCCGCCCCACGGAGGTGCTCTCGTCGGACGCCTGCCGCGCCTGGGTCTCTGACGACGAGACGGACCAGGCGTCGACACCCGACGCCTTCGACGTTCTGCACTACATCGCGGCGAAGCGGCTCGCCCGCGGCAACCTGACCGTCATAGACGCGACCAACGTCCAGCGCGACGACCGTAAGCCCCTGCTGGCGCTGGCCCGGGAATACCACGCGCTCGCGGTCGCGATCGTGTTCGACCTGCCAGTACGACTCTGCCACGAGCGTAACCGCGATCGTCCGAACCGCGACTTCGGCGCACACGTCGTCCGCAACCAGGCAAACGCGCTGCGGCGCTCGCTGCGCGGGATGGCCCGCGAGGGCTTCCGGCACGTGTACGTCCTCAAGTCGCCCGAGGAGGTCGAGGCGCCAACGATCGAGCGCGTGCGGATGTGGACCGACCGCCGTGGCGAGACGGGGCCGTTCGACGTCATCGGCGATGTGCACGGCTGCATCGACGAGCTTCTGGCCCTGTTGGAGAAGCTGGGCTACGAGGTCACTCTGGTCACGAAGCCGACGGGCGAGCCTGGCTACGCGGTCCGGACGCCCGAGGGTCGCAAGGTGGTCTTCGTCGGCGACCTGGTCGACCGAGGTCCGGACACACCCTCCGTCCTGCGCCTCGCGATGGATATGGTTGCCGCGGGCACGGCGCTCTGCGTGCCGGGGAACCACGATGTGAAGCTCATGCGGAAGCTTCGGGGACGGGACGTGCGGATCACGCACGGCCTCGCCGAGTCGCTCGAGCAGCTGGGGCGCGAGGGCTCCGAGTTCCGCGAGCAGGTCGCCGGGTTCCTGGACGGCCTCATAAGCCATTATCTGCTCGATGGCGGCCGGCTGGTCGTCGCGCATGCGGGGATGAAGGGGGAGATGCAGGGCCGCGCCTCGCGCGCCGTTCGCGCTTTCGCGCTATACGGCGATACGACCGGCGAAACGGACGAGTTCGGGCTGCCCGTGCGGTACCAGTGGGCAAGAGATTATCGCGGCGGCGCTACCGTCGTTTACGGACATACGCCGGTGCCGGAACCCGAGTGGCTGAACGGGACCATCAACATCGACACCGGGTGCGTCTTCGGCGGGCGGCTCACGGCGCTGCGTTATCCCGAACTGGAGATCGTCTCGGTGCCCGCGGCCCGCGTGTACGCGGAGCCGATCCGACCTTTCCGCGTCGAGACGCTCGTGGTGGGCGACACCGCTCGGCACGCGGTCGATGATGTGCTCGACATCGACGAAGTCCTGGGCAAGCGGATCGTGCGGACGCGGCTGCGCGGCAACATCACGATCCGCGAGGAGAGCGCGGCCGCCGCGCTAGAGGTGATGAGCCGCTTCGCGGCCGACCCGCGCTGGCTGATCTACCTCCCGCCCACGATGTCGCCGGCGGAGACAACGCAAGTGCCCGGCCTGCTCGAGCACCCCGCGGAGGCTTTCGCCTACTACCGGCACGAGGGCGTCGCGCGCGTCGTCTGCGAGGAAAAGCACATGGGATCGCGCGCCGTCGTCGTGCTGTGCCGGGACGAGGAGTCGGCGCGGCGTCGATTCGGCGTAGAGCAGGGGATCGGCATACTCTACACCCGTACCGGCCGCCGCTTCTTCGCCGACACCGCGCTCGAGTCCGAGCTCTTGACCCGGCTCCAAGCCGCCGTCACAGAATCGCGCGTCTGGGAGGAACTGGCCACCGACTGGCTTTGCCTCGATGCCGAGCTCCTGCCGTGGTCGGCCAAGGCGGAGGATCTGCTCAAGACTCAGTACGCGGCCATCGGCTCCGCCGGTTGTGCCTCTCTCGACGAAGTGAACCTCGCTCTTCACGCGGCCCAGGAACGCGGGCTCGATGTCGGCGCATGGCTCGACCGCTATCGCGAGCGGCGGCTGATGCTGGATCGATTCGTGGAGGCCTATCGCGAGTACTGCTGGGAAGTCGAGTCGCTGAGCGACCTGAAGTTGGCTCCGTTCCATCTCCTCGCCACCGAGGGCGCTGCCCACTGCGCTCGCGACCACCTGTGGCATCTCGAAACGCTGGCACGGATCTGCGGCGCGGACGAGGGGATTCTCCTGGCCACTCCGTATCAACTCGTTGACGTGACCGATCCGCAGAGTGGCGAGGCGGCGGCCGGCTGGTGGGAGGAGCGCACGGCGCAGGGCGCTGAGGGGATGGTGGTCAAGCCGCTGGAGTTCATCGCGCGCGGCCCGAAGGGCATCGCCCAGCCGGGCGTGAAGGTGCGCGGCCGCGAGTACCTGCGGATCATCTATGGGCCCGAGTACACCGAGGAGGAGAACCTGAAGCGGCTCCGCTCCCGGGGTCTCGGACGCAAGCGCTCGCTCGCGCTGCGCGAGTTCGCGCTCGGTGTGGAAGGGCTCGAGCGGTTCGTGCGCCTCGAACCGCTCCGCCGGGTGCACGAGTGCGTCTTCGGGGTGCTCGCGCTCGAGAGCGAACCTGTCGACCCGCGCCTATGAGGTTCGCTCTCGAGCATCTCTACTGCTCAGGCGGCGCTACCCGCGTCGGCGTATCTCGTCAGCGTATCCCGGAATTCACTCCTTCGGGTCCCAGGCCTCGCCAGTACGGCGTCGGCAATAGTCGCTCGCGAGGCCAAATCTCGTTCAGCGTTTCCGCCTCGTAGAGCCGGCCGTTCTTCATCACGTAGCGCAGCCGCACCGTGTTGCGCAGATCTTCGAGCGGGTCGGCGTCGAGCACTAGGATATCCGCGAGCTTGCCGGCCTCGATGCTACCGAGATCTTTCCCCATGCCGATCGCTTCTGCGCCGTAGATCGTGGCGGCGCGCAGCGCGTCATGGCTCGACATGCCACCGGAGGCCATCGCCCACAGCTCCCAGTGATAGCCCAGTCCCTGCAGCTGGCCGTGACTGCCCACACCCACACGCGCGCTGTCCTCGATCATCTTCTTCATGAACTCGGCGTGTTGCGGGAACACGTACTCCTCGTCTAGGAACCAGCCGCCCTGACCCGGGTTGGCACCGCGACGCCGACTCCGGGCGTCCACGCTGGCGTGAGGCGCGAATCGCCTCAGCTTCCTGTTGTCGTGCACCTCCTCGTGCGCGTAGAAGTAGTTCTCGCCGAACGGTCCGCCGTACGAGACCAGCAGCGTTGGGCTGTTCGTCGTCTGCGACGCTTTGAACAACTCGACGACGTCATCGAAGATCGGTGCGATCGGGAGCGAGTGCTCGATGCCCGGGTAGCCGTCCAGCGCGTGGGTCAGCTCCAGCTTGAAGTCCAGGCCGCCTTCCGTGGTGGGCATTATCTCCAACTCCTTGGCCGCCTGGATGATCCACTGCCGCTGCTGCCGGTTGCCCGACATGTACATCTTCAGCGTCTTCGTGTCGTAGTACTTGGCGTAGCGCGTCAGTACCTGCTTCGCTTCTTTGGCGTTCGAGATGTTCTCGCCGAGGAAGACGCCGGGCCCGGTGGAGTAGATCCGCGGTCCGACCATTCCGCCGATCTCCACCCGATCCGTGTAACTGAGGATGTCGGTGGAGGACGTCTGAGGATCTCGAGTCGTCGTGACGCCGAACGCTAGGTTCGTCAGGTACTGCCATACCTGCTCGGTGTGGATCTCGGGTACGAGCCATTGCGCGTGGTAGTGCGTGTCCACGAACCCCGGGACGAGCGTCTGACCCGACACGTCGATGATCCGCGCGCCTTCCGGTATCTCCACCGAGTCGGGCGGCCCCACTGCGACGATGCGGTCATCGGTGATGACGACGACGGCGTTCTCGATGATTTCGTGTTCCTTCATCGTCAGGACGCGACCACCCTGCAACACGACCGTGCCCGTCGGTATGTCCCGCAGCATCTTCACCGCGATCCGTACCTCCGTCGGCTTGTAGACCGTGTCGGGAAGCACCTCGTCCAGCAGGCCCTCGCGCACCGAGTCGGCTCGAGCTTCGATGGCTCGCGCACGCGCCTGCATCTCGGTTACGGCAAGCAACAACGAATCGGCCCGGACCTGCACCGAGTCGGCTATCATCCGCTGCAGTTTCTGCTGTAACGAATCCGGCACCGCCTCGTTGGCCGCCTTCAGGCTGTCCACCGACTTGCGCACCGCCTTCAGGCTGTCCACCAGTTCCTTAGCCCGCAGGGCACGGAGCGCGGCCTGGTGATCCGCCTCCTCGGTGCTGTCCTCCTCGAACTCCACGAAGGCCAGGTTGTACGTGAACAGCGCGTTGCCGATGGCCCAGTGCACGCGCTCGCCGTCGGTGCTCCAGGCGGGAAACTCGCCGCCGAACTCGGTCAGCCTCCGCACAGTGACCGGCGCCGCTGCCGGGTTTGCCACCGTGACCGTCGGCGTGGGATCCTTAAGGGGCGGCAGGTCGACGGTGTACAGTTGCATTCCTACCTGCGCCACCGCGCGGCCGCCCTGCGGCGAGATCATCACGAGGCTGGCGGGCGGCGGCGGTGCGCCGGGCTCCGCGGGATCCGAGTCCGACCAAACGCTTGTCTGCACCGGGAACACGCGACGCGGTGCGGCCTGCAACTCGTCCTCGAGAGGATTGCCGCCCATGCGCGCCGGCTCGCCCCGCACCATCACGTGACGCTTCACGTCGGTGCCATCCCAGCGGAACGAGACGAGTCCCTGGCTGAAGCTGTAGGCGTAGATACGGTCGGGCTCGTGCATGTTGAAATGCGCGACGTCACGCCCGCCCGTCGGCGCGATGACGGTCACCGCACCGCCTGCCGCGGGCACCCAAACGAACTCGCCGCCTATGGGACCGAAGAAGACGTCCGGCGCCTTCTTCAACTCGCGGGCGGCGCCGCGGCTGGCCACGATGCGCGTGCCGTCCGGTGACCAGGCCAGGTTGTAGTAGAGCGCGGCCACCGACGTCAGCTGCTGGGGCTGACCTCGTCCGTTGGACCGCGTCTTCCACACGTGTCCGCCGATGGAGTCGCTCCAGCTGGCCCACGCGATCCACTCGCCGTCCGGTGACCAGACGGGATGGAATTCGCCGTGACCCGTGGCCTGGGTCAGCCGCTGCGGCTTGCCTTTGGGCAGGTCCTGCACCCAAAGCCGATCGAACGCGGTGAAGACGATCCGGCTTCCGTCGGGTGAGGGAACCGGATGTCGGATCTGACTGGCGGTCACCGTATCGGACGTGTCGACCTTGTAGGAGAACTTCACTTCGGGGCCGACGTCGAGTTTCACTTCTGCCTCGAACGGCACCTCGATGGGATCCGTTCCATCCAGCGGCACGCGCCAGATCTTGCCGCCCCACGCGGCGACGACCTCACGGGAGTCGGGTGTAAAGGCGTAGCCGGGCAATACGTCCAGCGGAGCCCGGGATTCCAGCTCGTCGCGCTGGACCGGATAAGCCAGCCAACGCTCGTCACCGTTCGTCAGGTCGCGGATTCGCAGACCCGTCTGCGTATCGAACCGCGTACCGTAGACGAGCCATCGTCCGTCGGGCGAGACGGCGGGGCGGAAGCCCGAACCGTAACGACCCGTGAAGCGCGTCGACGTCCCCGTCTCGCGGTCGTAGCGGTAGAGCTGGTACTGCGGGAAGATCGCATTGTACTGCCAGTCCCCGGTCCGGCCGGCGTACCATATGTAGCGGCCGTCGGGCGAGGGGGCGGCTCCGACCGTCTTGCGGTTGGCCGGCTGCCGGATCACCGGAATGGGACTCCGCCGATCGACGTTAACCAGTAGCAGCTTTGCTGTCTGCCCCAGACCCGCCGAGCGGCTCACCACGATGTGCTGGCCGTCGGGCATCCACTCCGGCGACAGGTAGATCGAGGAATTCCCCCGGGTGACCTGCGTCGTGTCGGTGAAATCGAGCCGCATCGTCCAGACGTTGTCCCCGCCGCTGCGATCGGAGATGAAAACGATCGATTCGCCGTCGGGGCTGAAGCGCGGCTGCGAGTCGAAGTGGAGCCCCTTCGTGATCTGCTTTGCCTTACCACCTGCGAAGGGCATCGTGTACAGGTCGCCCAGCAGATCGAAGACTATGGTCTGGCCATCGGGACTGACGTCCAAGGACATCCAGGTGCCCTCGGTGGCCGTGAAGTTCGCGTGCCGCGCCGCCGGCAGCGGGAGCGGCTTCTCATCCTTTCCGCCACTGCCGCCCCGCGGCGGGCCCTGGGCGAAGGCGGGCGTTGCCACCGCGAGCGTCAGCAGCAGGCCTGTCAGCTTGTTGGCGTTCATCGGTCACCTCCTGCCTGCGCGGTGTTGGTCGGCGGGGCGACGTGTCTCCACGGTTCGTCAGGTGCGGCCCGTTCCCGCGGCCAGATTTCGTCGAGTGTATTCCCGTCGTACAGTCTTCCGTTCTTCATCACGTAGAGGATCGTGTTGGTGTTGCGAATGTTGTCCAGCGGGTTCGCATCGAGGACGATCAGGTCCGCCAGCTTGCCTTCCTCGACGGAGCCCAGGTCGCCCCCCAGCCCGATGGCTTCGGCGCCGATGATCGTGGCTACCCGGAGCGCATCGAGCTCGCTCATCCCACCGCTCTGCATGGCCCACAACTCCCAGTGGTAGCCGAGGCCCTGCAACTGCCCGTGGCTTCCCACGCCGGCGCGACCGCCCGCCTCGACCAGGTCCTTCAGCCACGCCGAGTGACGGTCGAAGACGAACTCGTCGTCGTGGAACCAGGCTCCGGGTCCGGGCCCGGGATTGCGACGTCGGATCTTGGCGTCCAGTTCTTCCTTCGGCGTGAAGTACGCGAGCTTTTCGTCGTTGACGTTGTCCTCGCGCGTGTAGAAGTAGTTCTCCGCCCACGGGCCACCGTAGGTGACCACGAGGGTTGGGCTGTTCACGGTCCCCGACGTGACGAACAGCTGGACGACGTCCTCGTAGGCGGGGATGATCGGCAGCGTGTGCTCGATGCCGGGATAGCCGTCCATCGCGTGGGTCATGTTGAGCCGGTAGTCGAGA
>JBDHHL010000035.1:0-17078 GCA_039589375.1 Gemmatimonadota bacterium
AGCGGAGGCGCTGGGTGTGACTTTCGCGGGGAAGTCGATCGGGGAGGTCGTGAAGATGACCGCCGATCGTGCTTTCGAGCTCTTCCAGGCCCTCAAGCCCAGCCGAAAGAGCCGCAGGTCGCGGTTCGATGAAGCGGTCGCCGCGCCGATCTTGAAGCAGATCCTCGAGCGATTGCGGTTCCTTTCCGACGTCGGGGTCGGCTACCTGACGCTGGGCCGAAGCGCCGACAGCTTGTCGGGGGGCGAGGCGCAGCGGATCCGGCTGGCGACCCAGATCGGGTCGAGGTTGGTCGGCGTCCTATACATCTTGGACGAACCGTCGATCGGCCTGCACCAGCGAGACAACGGTAAGCTGTTGGAGACTCTGGAGTCGTTGCGCGACCTCGGCAACACCGTGATCGTTGTGGAGCACGATGAGGCGACCATCCGGCGGGCCGACCACATCGTCGACCTCGGCCCCGGCGCTGGACTGACCGGCGGGGAAGTCGTTGTAGCCGGCCCGCTCGACGACGTGCTCGCCAGCCAGGAATCGCTCACGGGGGCATACCTGCGACGAGATCGCAGGATCGAGGTGCCGGCCTGGCGGAGGGAGGGCGGCGGGCAGAGCCTCTGGGTGCGGGGCGCCCGCCAATACAATCTCAGGAGCATTGACGTCGAGTTTCCACTGGGCCGGTTCGTGTGCGTCACCGGCGTCTCCGGCTCTGGCAAATCGACCCTCGTGGAAGAGATCCTCTATCGGGAACTGGCGCGGCGACTTTACCGGTCGCGCCTGATACCGGGCGAGCACGAGGCCTTCGAGGGATTGGAGCACATCGACAAAGTCATCGACGTGGACCAGTCACCGATCGGACGTACTCCGCGATCGAATCCAGCGACGTACACGGGCGTATTCACTCCGATACGAGAACTGTTCGCTCAACTCCCCGAGTCGCGCATCCGCGGCTACACCCCGGGACGCTTCAGCTTCAATGTGAAGGGTGGCCGCTGCGAAGCGTGTCGGGGTGACGGTCTGGTGAAGATCGAGATGCACTTCCTTCCCGATGTCTACGTTCCCTGTGAAGTGTGTCGCGGCCGGCGTTACAACCGCGAGACGCTGGAGGTCTTTTACAAGGGGAAAAGCGTCGCCGACGTGCTGGCGATGACGGTCGAAGAAGCGCTGGAGTTCTTCCAGCCGATACCAACGATTCGGCGGAAACTTCAAACGTTGCACGATGTCGGGCTAGGCTATATCACCCTCGGACAGAGCTCCACCACGCTTTCAGGAGGCGAGGCTCAACGGGTGAAACTTGCCACCGAGCTCTCGAAGGTGCAGACGGGCAGAACCCTGTACATCCTGGACGAGCCGACGACGGGTTTGCATTTCGAAGACATCCGCTTGCTGCTGGAAGTGTTGCATCGGCTGGTCGACCGTGGGAATACAGTGGTCGTGATCGAACACCAGCTCGATGTCATCAAGACGGCGGACTGGGTCATCGATCTTGGCCCCGAGGGAGGTGAGCGGGGCGGTGAGGTGGTGGCGGCGGGTACCCCGGAAGAAGTGGCGAAGGTGAAGGGCAGTCCTACCGGGCAGTACCTGGGGCCGCTGCTCGACAGAGGCAGTCGCAAGCAACGGGAGGCCGAACATGTCGGAAGCTGAACATCGCCGTGAGCCCAAGTACCTGCTCCGTGGTTTCGAGAAATGGGCCCTACCGAAGATAGCGGCCGCACTGCCGAAGTGGGTGCTTCCCGATCACATGACGGCGCTCGGCGTTCTGTCGGCGGCGGGCATCGGGATCTGCTACGCTTCCTCCAGCCTAAGCGTCAACTATCTGTGGGCGGCCAATGTACTGTGGGTGATCAACTGGATCGGCGACAGCCTGGACGGGACGCTCGCGCGTGTACGGCGCATCGAACGGCCGCGCTACGGATACTACCTCGACCATATCGTCGACATGTTCGCCGTCGCGTTCGTCTGCATCGGCCTCGGCTTTTCGCCCTACCTGTTGCTGTCGGTTGGCTTGGCGATGCTCATCGCCTACTACTTGATGTCGATCAACGTCTACCTCGAGACGTTCGTGATGAAGACGTTTCAGTTCGGCTACGAGCACATTGGGCCCACCGAGGCGCGGGTCATTCTCATACTCGCCGGGACCGCGTTGGCCCTGGGCTTCGAGCCGACCTTTGAACTCAAGAACGTCCCGCTCGGACCGTTGGACCTGATGGGGCTCATCGGGGTCGGCATAATGCTGTTGATGCTCCTTCGTCGCATACTCTCTAATCTCGCACATTTGGCGCGGCTGGAGCCGGCCAACGTGGTGAAGGCGCCGTCCGACACGGACAGCAGCGGGCCAGGAGCGCGGGTTGATCCGAATTAGCCCGACGGCTCTTCACCCGCGCCTGGCCTCGACCAGCCGACGCGTGCTAGGTGCCGGGTAGCATTTGGAACTCAAGCTCTACTGCACGGGAATGTTGTAGGTCCACACCGATGAGGGAGGCCGACAATGGCAAGACTTTGGAGCGGTGGGATACGTGTGTTGGTCCTATTGCTGTGGATGTCGGCGTGGCAGGGCGTGTCCAGCGGGTTCGCCCAGGACAAGATCAGCCAGATCGACGCTCTGGTTCAGCAGTATCACGATCTGCGTCAGTTCAACGGGTCGGTACTTGTGGCCGAGAGCGGGGAAGTCATCTACAAGAAGGGTTTCGGCTACGCCAACATCGAATGGGAGGTTCCGAATCGGCCGGACACGCGATTTCGGGTCGGATCCGTGACCAAGCAGTTCACGGCCGTGCTCGTGCTGCAACTGGTGGAGCAGGGAAAGTTGAGCTTGGACGGAACGATTACGGACTACCTGCCCGATTACCCTAAGGCGACCGGCGACAGAGTAACGATTCATCACTTGCTCACGCATAGCTCGGGTATTCCCAACTACACGAGTCTTCCGGACTTCTTCCCGGAGATGAGTCGAGATCGGTATGAGCCTGAGGAGTTCGTTTCCGTGTTCTCCGAACTGGACCTCGATTTCGAGCCCGGCACGGAATGGAGCTACAGCAACTCGGGCTACTTCCTGCTCGGTGTGATCATCGAGAGAGTGACCGGAAAGCCCTACGACGTAGTGCTGCGAGAGCGCCTCCTCGAGCCACTAGGACTACGCGATACTGGATACGACCACTACAGCGAGGTGCTCGAGCGGCGTGCGGCAGGCTATGAGGTGACGTTCACGGGGTACGAAAACACAGCGTATCTTGACACTTCGCTCCCATACTCCGCGGGTTCTCTCTATTCGAGCGTCGAGGATATGTACCTCTGGGATCAGATCCTCTACTCCGACCGCCTGTTCGACGACCCCAAGACCAAGGACTCGATGCTGACCCCGCACATCCAGAGCTACGGGTATGGACTTGTCATTCACAACGTGCCGATCGGTGAGGAAGGTGATTCGGTCCGAGTCATCGAACACGGCGGCGGCATCAACGGGTTCATTGCCGGGTTCAGGCGGTTGACTGGTGATCGGCACTTGATCGTGTTGATGGACAATAGCTCCAGCAGCGTGGCGGCGTTGCAGCGAGGTATCACAAACATCCTGTACGGCTATCCGGCGCAACCGCCAACGCAATCGATCGCGCGAGCAATGCGAGGAACGATAGAGGAGGAGAGCCTGGAGGCCGGCATACGGCAGTACCACGAGTTGAAGGCAGGCGAGCCGGACGCCTATGACTTCGGAGAAGCCGAACTGAATCGGCTTGGTTACTATTTGCTGGAGAAGGGCGACTACGAGCAGGCCATTGCCATCTTCAAGCTGAATGCCGAGGCCTATCCGAAGGCCTTCAATACGTACGACAGTCTCGGCGAAGCGTACATGCGGGCCGGCGACCGGGAAGCGGCGATCGAGAACTACCACAAGTCGCTGGAACTTAACCCGCGCAACGAGAATGCGCGCCAAATGCTGGCCGAGCTTGGTGTGCAGGTGGATGAGAGCACGGGCAGCGAAATATCACTCGATCCTGAGGTATTGAACCGGTATGTCGGGGTCTATGAGCTTCAGCCGGGCTTCGCCATCACTGTCACTCTGGAAGGTGGCCAGTTGATGGCTCGGGCCACGGGCCAGTCCAAGCTCCCCATCTTCCCAATGTCCCAGACCCGGTTCTTCTTCGAGGTCGTGGAGGCAGAGATCGAGTTCAATCTCACCGGTGAGGGGGTAGTCGAAGGCCTGACGCTGTTCCAGGGCGGCCAGGAGTTGACTGGCAAGAAGGTAGAGTGAAGTGGGACTTGGGAGATCCGGACGGCCGGCTGACCGTGCCGACCAACAGGGGATCGTGAGCAAGCAGCTTCGGCTCACAACCACTGAACGCCTGCTGCTCGAGCGAAGCTCCGATATCAGTCTCACGCGCCGACGCCTACGTCTCGTCGTGCTAAGCGCGCTGGTACTGGTGGCGGCATTGGTGGTCCTCTCTCCGCTCGCGCAGTCGTGGCAGTTTCTGCTCTTCTTCGCCGTTGCATATATCCTGGTGACAGCGTGGGAGAGGGTCGCCTACGCCAGGACGATTCTGGCCTATAAGGGACTGGTGCAGAAGCTGGCACGCCGGATTGACGAGTTGGAGGGAGGAGGCTAGGGAAGCACCTGAAAACACTTGACACGGGCCCCGGGGGTCCAATAGGTTAGGGTCCCTTTCGTTGAAAGAGAGACTACCTTTCAATCGCTGGGACTGGAGAGATCCGGGTTGGGGACGCCTGTCTTGGCAGTGCGTTGGGTGGAGGCGAGAAGACATCCAGGACCGCCTAGCGCTGGTGCAGAGATGAAAAAACGTAGGATAACCAACCAGACAATAGAAGACGTGAAGAGTGGTGGTGTGGCCCGGGTCGAGACCCGCGCCGCTGTGGTTGATGGGAAACCGAAAGGATCGAGGGCCTGGCTGTTCGGCGCCTATACTTTTTTGCTTCTGTGGGGAATCGCATATCTGGTGCTGCTTTTTACAAATCGTCTCCCCTTTTAATTCCATTTTCGAGATGATCTCTGAGGAGCAATCCTAACGTGATCTGGGTCATCGTGGCTGCGGTCGCGGTGATTGGATTCACCGCATGGATGATGTACCGACGCCGTGGGGCGGGCCGGAGCGAGCCTACGGCTAGCCTAGCGGCTGTGACACCGCCCGAGGCGAAGCCGGCGGCGGCTGAAGTTGAACGCCGGCCGGCCGAAGCGGTCGCATCGCGGCCGGAGGTGGCCGAGGAGGTTCACTCCGAGCCGCAGGCTGCGCCGATCGGGGAAGATGTTGAGAAACAGCTAGAAGCGGAGGCGGTGGTTGCCGAGGCTGAGCAGGCTGCGGAGGCGGCGCCAGCCGAGCTCGCTGTCCCGAAGACATCTTCCAAGGAGGAGCTGCGCTCCCGTGTGGAGGCGCAACTGGAGGACTCGGCGCGATTGCTGGATGAGCTGAAGGAGGCCGCTTCGCGAGCCGGCGAGGATTCGCCGTTGAGTGGCGGATCCGTCGGGATCATGGAGGAGGGTCTTCAGGAAGTCCAGGCACTTGCCCAGCGCAAGCAGTGGAGCCAGGCGAAGGATAAAGGCGAGGCGCTTCACGCTCAGCTCTCGCTGCTCCTGCAAGGCGCTCGCCGCGAAAAGTCCCCCTGATCTAGCCAATCTCCTGGGAGACACCAATATTTCCTCGTGGTCGCGCTCGGGCCGCTTGCGCGGGCAGCGTTCCGGTCTTGGAGCGGAAACCCCTGACCCTCCGGGGTCGTAGTTGGTCATGATGGCGGTACTGTACTTACTGGTGGCTGTTCTGCTGGCGAAGATCGTGCTGATCGATTCGCCTGTGGGCAAAGCCTTGGGCGATGCGGTGCGAAATCTGGTGCCGCCGAAGGCGCCGGAAGGTGCGGTTCCGTACTCCGAGCTGGAAGGTCTGCGGCGCGACGTCGAGGAGCTTCGCGACCGTGTTGATCGTGTGATCGAGGAGCAGTCGTTCTTGACGCGGGTGTTGTCGCAACCCAAGCAGCTCGGTCTCGGTGCAGGAGATTTCGAGGAAGAACAGGATACCTGAACCAAAGGCGGAGGCCGGAATGGTCACGCGCGAAGACGTCGAAGGCTACTTAGTGCGCATGGAGCTACCCTTCCAGGAGCTCGAGGAGGGGTTGTGGGTCGTCGGTGACGGTCAGGAGATGGCGCCCCTCTTCGTCAACTATGCACCACCGCTCCTTCTGGTACGAGTCGAGGTTATGGATGCGCCGCAAGAGGAGGAGCTACGTCATGGCCTGTTCCGAGAACTCCTCGAGCTGAACGCAACCGATCTGGTGCACGGTGCGTACGGGCTGGATGGCAGCGAGATCGTTCTGACCGACACACTGCAGATTGGCGATCTGGACTTCAGCGAGCTGCAGGCGTCGCTGGAGAGCATACTGATGGCTCTGAGATCGCACTACGATACGCTATCGCGTTTCAGGACCCCATAAAGAGAGAGAATATGAGTATCTGGAGCAGGCTATCCACGATGGTCCGGTCGAACCTGAACGACCTCATCGCTCGGGCCGAGAATCCCGAGAAGATGCTCAACCAGATCATCGATGACATGCGTTCCCAACTGGCGCAGGCCAAGCAAGAGGTGGCAGTCGCCATCGCGGACGAGCGCAAGTTGCGTCGGCAAGTGCAGGATGAGCGAGACCAGTGCTCGGATTGGGAACGCCGCGCCAAACTGGCTCTACGCGAGGGGAGAGAGGACCTGGCCCGCCAGGCCCTGCTACGTAGCCAGGAGCACGGTGCGCACGCCGGCACGCTGGAGGAGCAGTGGAGGGGGCACGCCTCCGAGACGGAGAAGCTCAAGGACACGCTGCGGCAGCTGAGCAGCAAGATCGAGGAGGCGAAGCGCAAGAGGAACCTCCTAATAGCGAGGTCGAAGCGAGCCGCCGCGCAGAAGCGGATCCACGAGACGATGGCCGGACTCTCTGACCGCAGCTCGTTCGAGGCGTTCGATCGCATGGCCGAGCGGATCGAGGAAGCTGAGATCCGGGTCCTGGCAGCCGCTGAGGTTGATGAGGAACTGGGCGGCGACGATCTGGAGCGTCAGTTCAAGCGCTTGGAGGGCGGCGACATCGATGTCGAGCGTCGGCTCTCGGCGCTGAAAGAGGAGATGGGGCTGCTTCCGGCCGCTGCCGAAGAGCATGCACCCGACGAGGTTCAGGAAGCTGAGATAATCGAGGAAGAAGAGGCCCCTGAGGAGGACGAAGCTGGCTGATCCGGTTCAGACGTTCAGTTGGCGCCAGGCCTACGGCGTTCTCGCGACGACCGTATTCGTCGTACTTGTACTCCTGTTCATAAACAGCATCGCGGAGATCCTCCTTCTTCTCTTCGTGGCGACGCTGTTCGGCATCTATCTCGCAGCGGTTATCGACTTCTTGTCACGCCGTTTCGGCGTTGGGCGCGGTTTGGGACTGACCCTCGCCCTCCTGGGAACGCTTCTCATCATCGGTTTGGTCGGGTTGCTGATCGTCCCGCCGGTGATCAACCAGTTCACCGAGCTCATCGACGTACTGCCGGACCAGCTCTCGGCGCTGGAGGTCGAACTGGCTCGCCTGGCTGAGGAAGAGAGCCTCTTGGGTCGCATACTGGGTCGGATCGGTGAGGGCAGAGAGCAAGGCACCGGCTTCCTCGATCGGGCGTACGCGCAGGTCAGCGAGTTCTTCGGGCACGCCCCCCGCTACGTGACCGAGGGCATCGGGGTGGTGATCCACGGCTCGTCGGTTCTGATCATGGGCATCTACCTGGCGGTGAAACCTTCGCTGTACCGCGAAGGGATCGTGGCGCTGACGCCGCCGATCTACCGGGAGCTTTCCCGCGACATCCTCGACGACCTGGGGCACACACTGCGGTCTTGGCTGGTTGGCATGGGCCTCGCGATGCTGTTCCTGGGGTCGCTGACGTGGGTAGGGCTTGTCCTCCTTGACGTTCCCTATTCGCTCGCCTTCGGCGTGTTCACTGGTATGGCGGTGATAGTTCCTTTCTTCGGCAGCATCGGATCCACGATTCTGCCGGCGCTGTTCGTTATCTCCGGCGGCGGTTTCACCAAGGCGTTGCTCGTCATCTTGCTTGGCGTAGTCGTGCACGTAGTTGAAGCCAACATCGTGGCTCCGATGGTGTTCGAGAAGAAAGTCGAGCTGCCGCCAGTGCTCACCATTCTGTCTGTCCTGGTGATGGCCAAGCTGCTCGGAATCGTGGGTCTTCTGGTCGCCGTCCCGATTCTCGCGGTGGTAATGGTGCTGGCTCGTCGCATCTTCGTGCACCGCGTGCTGGAAGGGAAGGGATTCCACCGGATCGAGAAGGACGCACCTGCCGTCATCAGCATTCCAATGGGGGACGGTGTGCTCGTGCACCCGTCAGCCAGCGAAACCAGTATACCCGCCCTTTTGGAGGGGTGACGCTTCCTCGGCAAAGGCTCACTCAGAGGATGACCGTAGGGGTTGGTATCGACGTCGTGGATGTCGCCCGCTTCCGCAGATTGCTGGCGCGGCATGGCGACCGCGCCCGGCAGCGCTTGTTCACGGAAGCGGAGCTCGTCGCTTGCGACGGGCGAGTCGACTCCGATGAATGCCTCGCCGCCCGTTTCGCCGCGAAAGAGGCCGCGCTGAAGGCGCTCGGGAGTGGGAAGGTGCCCGATGTGCGCTGGACCGATCTCGAGGTCGAATGTGCCGCGAGCGGCGAGCCGTCGCTACAGCTATACGGAGCGGCGAAGAAGTGGGCCGACGAGAAGCGCGTCGGTCGGGTTTGGGTCAGCCTGAGCCACGACGCAGGATTGGCGTGTGCGGTCGTCGTGCTCGACGGTCTGTCCGCCTAGCCTCTCAACATCTTGCCGCCGTCGACGACGATAGTCTCCCCGGTGATGTAGTCAGAGGAAACTAGGAACAGAACGGTTCTGTTCACATCGTCGGGCGCACCGAGCCTCTTGAGCACCGTGAGTCCGGCCAGCTCCTGCAAGTCTTCTTCGGTGAGGTCGTCGGGCGGTAGCACCGGCCCGGGCGCCACGGCGTTCACTCGGATGTCGGGCGCGAGCGCGCGTGCTAGGACCCGCGTCATCATCACCAGCCCCGCCTTTGAGATGCTGTGGTGAGCGTAGCCAGGCCACGGTTGGAATGAGCTCACATCCGCGATGTTGATGATCACGCCGCCTTCCTCGCGTTGCATGAGTCGCGCAGCGTTCTGAGAGCAGAAGAAGGGGGCTCGCAGATTCAGATCTAGCGTTCTGGCCCAGTCTGCCGGCGTGATTTCGTGTACCGCCTTCTTCTCGAACCGCGCGGCGCTGTTCACCAGAATATCGAGTCGGCCGAAAGCCTCATCGATCTGAGCGAAGAGCGCCGAGATCTGTGCTGTATCGGTCAGATCGGCCTGAAAGACTTCGGCCCGTACTCCCAGCCGGCGGAATTCCTGGACCGCTTCCTCTGCTGGTTCCGGTGAGTCGTGATGATGGACGGCGATGGAGGCTCCGGCTTCGGCCAGCCCGCGCGCGATCGCTCGCCCCAGTCTGCGTGCCGCACCCGTAACCAGCGCTACGTTTCCAGCAGGCTCCATTGGCTCCTTTACCTCTGAGGGTTCCGCTCGATCTGTTTGACGGGCCAAACTAGCGACGGCTTCGGGCGGCGGCCAGCCGCCTGACTGAGGCGCGCCAAATTCGGGCATCTCGATGGAGCGATCGGAATGGATCGGCCACCGTCCTGGCGCTAGTGGGCCGCCGCTGGGTACTATTACAAAGGAAGACGCGGATGTTTCGGATTCGTCGTAGGCAGAGCGCGAAACTCGCTGGGCGCTGGTTTCGTCAAGAACGCTGGTACGTGGTGCCGGTGACTGCCGCGCTGTTCGCCTTGGGGACGATGGGATGCCGGGAGGCCGAGCGGCGTGAGCCGCAGGTGGATGAACCGCCGGCAAAGGAAGTCACGGCACGGGCTGGACCGTACGCGATGGGACCCGGCACGCTGTATCGGACTCGCCATGGAGAACCCGAGGCCGTTGGGGCGTTGCCTGGCATCGGCGTGGCCACAGATACGCTAGTAGAATGCGGCGCCAGGGTCCCGGAACTTGGCCAGGCCCGATTCAGTCGCCTACGCCCATCTCCGGACGCGGGGCGTGCGGCATGGGCGACAACTGGGCTAGGAACTTGCGTCGGAGTGATCGGTCCAGCTGAACCACCGGTCCATGTGTTGGGGTATTGGTCATCTGCAGCGACGGATTCGCTGCTTTGGGCTCCGGCCGGTGCGTACCTGGCGGTGTGGTTGGTGCATCACGGACAGCGCCGCAGCCTTTGGCTTTACGACGCGCTCCAAGGCGTGAGGCTCGAGATGCCTTGGGAGTTTGACTGCAAGTACGTCGGCGATTGCGATGTGGAGCGGGTAGACTGGCTCGGTGGTAGCCTCCTCAACGTCGAGATACGATTGGGCCCTGCGGAGGGCTCGGTCCCGTTCGAAGTGAACGTGGAGGCCACCGCATCGCTGGATATGAGAGAGGAGATGTAGGTATGTCAGATTCGTTCCTTCGTCGTCGTGTATGGCGCAAGCTCGAATCGCTGCCCGATGACAAGCTCTATCAGGTCCTCGACTACATCGAGTTCCTCGAGGAGAAGTACGGCGAAGACCGTGGAGAGCCCGACAGCATCCAGCGTTTTGCGGAGGGTATCCAGGACAAGCTCCGCGCGCGGCGCGCGGCTCCCTGGGCGCTCAAGGGCGTGATGGGCGCGTTGAGTGTGGTTGACCGAGCGGTCGGTACCGCTGCCAAGACGGCTAGAGATCTGGCCGAGGATATCGCTGACGTTGGACGCAAGTCGCCGAGGGATAATTCGGAGGACTCCTCGAAGCGCAAGCAAACCAAGATCATCGTCGACTAGCTGAATGACTACACCGCGACGTTTTCGCCAACTACTGGCAGGTATTCCCCATTACCTTCGGCTCATCCTGCGACTGCTCAGTGACTCGCGGGTGTCCGGGACCGACAAGGTAGTCCTGGCGAGTGCGTTCGCCTATGTCCTGGCTCCGCTCGATTTGATACCCGATGTGATCCCGATAGTCGGCCGTCTCGACGACGTCTTCTTTCTGGCTCTCGCCATCGATCGGCTCGTACATCGAGCCGGGGCTGAGCTGGTACGAGAACACTGGGACGGGCCGGACGCAGCGCTCGAGGCGCTGTGCGGCAGCGTGGAGGATCTGGCCAGTCTCCTGCCGTCCCCCGTTCAACGGCGCCTGAGACGGAAGGTGGAGGGCCGTTGACACTGGTCTGACGCGGCGGGTATCTTGTCCCATGGAACGAGCAGAGGACACAGGACCGCCCGAGTACGCGCGATGTCGTGTACTCGGGCGCTTGCTATGAGCCCCTTGGTGTAGGTGCAGATGGAAGGCAAAATCGATTTTCCTATAGCGCTGACGTTCGATGACGTCTTGCTGGTGCCTCAGCATTCGACGGTTCATCCCAAGAGCGTAGATGTAAAGACGAGGCTTAGCCGCAAGATCCCGCTCAATATCCCACTTGTGGCGGCGGCGATGGATACGGTCACGGAAGCGGAGATGGCCATCGCCATGGCGAGACACGGAGGTATCGGGATCGTTCACAAGAACATGCCGATCGAGCGCCAGGCTGCCCAAGTCGACCGGGTGAAGCGATCCGAGAGCGGCATGATCCTCAACCCAATCACCCTGAAACCGGACGCCTCTTTGCGAGATGCTCATCGGTTGATGAGACAATTCTCGATAAGCGGCGTGCCCATCGTCGAGGAGAACGGCACCCTGGTGGGTATCATCACCAACCGTGACCTGCAGTTCGAGATGGACCTGGACCTGCCGATCATAGAGGTAATGACCAAGGACGCGCTGATAACCGCGCCTGTCGGAACATCGCTCGACGAAGCTGAGCGCATGCTGCACGAGCACAAGATCGAGAAACTCCCGGTCGTCGACGAAGAAGGAACTCTGAAAGGGTTGATCACGGTCAAGGACATCTTCAAGCGTCGCCAGTTTCCGGATGCTGCCAAGGACGAGCATGGCCGCCTTCAGGTCGGCGCCGCTGTGGGGACCGGCAGCGGGGATCTCGAGCGGGCGGCCGAGTTGGTCGAGGCTGGGGTAGACGTTCTCGTAGTCGATAGTGCGCACGGGCACTCGCAGGGAGTATTAGCCGCGACGGATCGCCTGAAGGGGGCATTCCCCGAGGTCGAGTTGATCGTTGGAAACGTCGCCACACGCGAGGGAGCTAAGTCGCTGGTTGAGCGAGGGGCAGACGGCGTGAAGGTGGGTGTCGGCCCTGGGTCGATCTGCACGACCAGGGTCGTGACGGGAGTAGGAGTCCCACAGTTCACGGCGGTCATGGACGCGGTCGAAGGCTGCGGTGGGGAAGTCCCCGTCATTGCCGATGGCGGGGTCAGGCACTCGGGCGACATTGTTAAAGCGATCGGAGCTGGTGCCGACGCGGTGATGATGGGATCCATGCTTGCTGGCACGGAGGAAAGTCCCGGCGAGTCGTTCTTGCTGGAGGGCCGGCGGTTCAAGGTGATTCGCGGCATGGGGTCACTGTCGGCGATGGAGGAAGGCTCCGCCGACCGATACTTCCAGGACGGCGAACTGGATGGCCAGAAGCTTGTCCCGGAGGGAATCGAAGGGCGCGTACCGTACAAGGGACCGGTCGCGGACGTTCTCTATCAGCTCGTGGGTGGCCTGCGCAGCGGCATGGGCTATTGCGGGGCGGCCGACATGCGTGAGCTGCGGACCCAGGCTCGTTTCGTTCGCATCACGATGGGCGGCCTGCGCGAGTCGCATCCGCATGACGTGACCATCACGAGAGAGGCTCCCAACTATAACCTCTGACGGCCACGGTTGCGTTGACAGAGGGACTGAGGCGGTCCTAGTATGCGCGGCTCGATCGATCGGGACCTGGCGGGGGCGCCTACCTCGCCGTCGATGCCGTCGCCGGCCTCTGACAGCCGCAGGAGTTGAGGAAGGGAATGGCTTGGCAGCAGGATAGACCGCGTGAGCGGGCCAGACTTGTCGAAGCCCAGCTCGTTCACAGCGCCGACAACCGGGCGCGGGCCGAGGTCGTCCTCGAGTGGAGGGCGGTCGAGTATCGTGGGCGTGCTTCGGCCGTCAGTCACGGAACCATGGATCTGCGAGTTTGTGCGCTGGCGACGCTGGATGCGCTGCAACAGTTGCTGGGCGAGCGGGCGAGCCTGAGACTCGTTGGCGTGAAGTCAGTCAAAGCGTTTGACGACTTGGTGGCGATAATCGCGGTCAACGCTCATGAAACGACCACTGGCGAAGACCGCCGGTTGGTCGGAACGGCGCCGGCACCGGAAGGTGACTTAACGGTGGCGGTGGCTCGAGCCGCTCTCAATGCAACGAACCGCCTTTTTGGCAATATCCTCGCAGTTGGCGAATGATTTGAGATGAGCGAAAGAACCTCGTCGTTTGATCCACCACTCCGCACCCTTATGGGTCCCGGGCCGTCCAACGTGAACTCGCGCACGCTGCTGGCGATGGCCCGGCCGACGATCGGGCATCTGGACCCGGAGTTCCTGAAGTTGATGGACGGGATCGCTGACCAGCTCAGGGTTGTTTTCGGCACCAAGAACGAGCTGACGATCCCGATCTCTGGAACAGGATCCTCTGGGATGGAGACGGCCTTCGTCAACGTGCTGGAAGGAGGCGACCGCGCGATCATCGGTGTTAACGGGGTCTTCGGTCGACGCATGATCGATGTGGCGGAGCGGGCAGGCGCTGAAGTGGTGGCCGTAGAAGCGCCGTGGGGAAAGCCGCTCGACGCCGAGCAGCTGATCGAAGCGCACAAGGCCAACCCGCAGGCCCGGCTCTTGGCGATTGTGCATGCTGAGACGTCCACGGGAGTGTTGCAGCCGCTCGACGAACTTGGCGCGTACCTCGGGGGTACCGAGACGCTGTACCTCGTGGACACAGTCACCAGCCTGGGCGGCGTTCCGGTGGATGTGGATGCACGCGGTATAGATGTTGCGTATTCCGGTACACAAAAATGCCTTAGCGTGCCGCCAGGCCTAGCTCCGGTGACCCTTTCGGGACAGGCGCTGGAACGGCTGCGTTCGCGGAATGGAAGGGTCCAGAGCTGGTACCTGGATCTTTCGATGATCGGCGCTTATTGGGGTGGTGAACGAGCGTACCATCATACAGCCCCCATAAACGCCCTCTACGGTCTGCACGAGGGGCTGAGCGCCATTCTGGAGGAGGGGCTGGAGGCACGCTTTGACCGCCACCGTCGGTGGGGTGGGCTGCTGCAGAGCGGCCTGGAAGAGCGGGGCCTCGAGCTGCTGGTGGACGAGCCGTACCGACTGCCTCAGCTCACGTCGGTGCGAATCCCGGACGGGGTCGATGACAAGTCGTTCCGGCGTTCCCTACTGGAGCGGTACGGTATCGAGATCGGTGGCGGGCTTGGGCCGCTGGCTGGCAAGATCTGGCGAATTGGCTTGATGGGCGAGACTTGTCGCGAGGAGAATGTCTTGTTCTTCCTCGGCGCGCTCGACGCACTGCTAGGGAGGCAGTGATGGCACGATCCCGCTGGCTGTTTGCCGTTGTGGCGCTGTTGCCGGTTCTGCCGGTGGGATGCGCGTCGACCCGGTCGGATTCCGGCGACCCTATCGCGCCGACGGAAGCCGAGCTGGATCAGCCCGATGTCGTGTCCGTCGACATCCCGGATACGCTCGGGGTGCTGTTCGGCGAAGGCGCGGACAGTGCCACCGGAGCCACCCCGGCCGAGGTCGAAGCAGAAGTCCTCGAGCTATTCGGCGAGACGGATGCGCCGGCCGCTGAGCCTGAGGGTCCCACCTTCGATATCCCAATCACAATCAACGACGCGGTCGAACGGTGGCTGAAGTACTTCCAGACGGACGGCCGTAAGAACTTCGCGATCTACCTTTCTCGTGCCGGCCGGTATGAGCCGATGATGCGGGCCATTTTCCGGGATGCCGGTCTTCCGGAAGATCTCGTGTACCTCTCGCTGATCGAGAGCGGCTTCAGCCCGCGGGCGTACAGTAGGGCTCGCGCGGTAGGCTTGTGGCAGTTCATATCGTCGACGGGACGGCTGTACGACCTAAAGGTCTCGTACTGGGTCGATGAGCGGCGCGATCCGATCAAGGCGACGAAGGCGGCGGCGGCTCACCTCGGAGACCTGTACGAGGAGTTCGGGTCGTGGTACCTGGCGGCGGCGGCCTATAACGGCGGGCCCGGTCGTGTGCGTCGGGGAGTTCGCCGAACAGGGAGCGACGACTTCTGGACTCTGTCCCAGCGCCGCTACCTGCGCCGCGAGACGCGCAACTACGTACCGAAGCTGATAGCTGCGGCGCTTATCGCTAAACAACCGGAACACTACAGCTTCTTCGACATCGAGGAAGCCGAGCCGATGGCCTACGATGTCGTTCAGGTCCCGGATGCCACCAGCCTCGAAGTCATTGCGGAAGCGGCCGGCGTCAGCCTGAGCGAAGTGGCGGCGCTAAACCCGCAGATATTGCGGGGAGTGACTCCGCCGGGTCAGCGGTACTCGCTGCGCGTCCCGCCGGGGGCGAGCCACCGCTTCGCGCTGAACTACGCGAGAGTCCCGGCATCCGAGCGAGTGACGTGGGTACAGCACGTCGTGCGGCGCGGTGATACGCTCAGCGAGATCGCGAGCGACTACGGCGTCAGCGTGTCAGCGATCCGCGCTGCCAATCGGGGCGTCGATCCGCGGCGCCTGCGGATCGGCCAGCGACTGATCATCCCGCGGGCGGGCAAACTGCCGCGATTCGCAAGCGCACCGACGACGGTGCGTGTGCGAACAGTCAAGCCGCGGAATGTGGAGCCCCAGAGGCCGCAGGGTCCGTACGTGACCTACCAAGTCCAGAGCGGTGACAGTCTCTGGGCGATCGCCAAGCGCTACGACGTAACCGCGCGGGATCTCATGGCGTGGAACGGTCTCACCAGCAGCCGGATCTATCCCGGCGATGAGGTGAGGATCTACGTCGGTGACAGTCCGTAAAAAGCGGGCCGGAACTCGAAGGCCCCGGCCCGCTGCTACCACCGTTCCTGTCTCTTACTACTCTCCCAACACTCTCTTCGCGTATCCGTTCGCCGGATCGATGCCGAGCGTGAGTAGGTCACCGACGCGGCCGGGTCCACGATTGTAGGCCAGCAAGGCGAGCCGCGTATCCCCGTTGTACTCGTCGAGCAGATAACGGAAATAGCGAAAGCCGAGGTGCAAGTTCGTCTCGATCTCGAACAGGTCCCGTGTTTGGACCGTCGGGTCCAGCCACTTGGCCGTACTAGGCCTGATCTGCGTGTAGCCGATGGCACCGGCCGAGCTCACAGCGCTGCGGCGAAAGCCGCTTTCGACGCGCACCAAGCTGAACGCCAGATCCGGATTGACTCCCTCGGCTAGCGCGATGTCGTATATCTGAGTCGCACGGTCGGCCGGAACTCGGAACTCACCCGAGTAGGCTTGAATCAGCTCCAGGCGCTCGACCTCCAGCGCTTTCAATTCGATCTCGCTCTCCAGGTCTCGTACCTCGGCGCCAAGCAGCGACACCTGCGACTGCAGGTGCTCCGCCGCTGGATTGCTGGCTTCAGGCGAGCCGCTGAGCGCAGCCGCCACGCCGAGCGCGACGGTGACAAGAGCGAGGGCCCACACTGGAAGGGGCACCTCCGACAACTTCGTCTGTTCTACCGGTCGTGGTAACGTGACCGCGTGGCTATGCCATGTACTCGTATACTGTCGCATCACTCTCTTATCGTAGCTTCTCACGATCTTCCCCGCCTTCCCCGTCCTGCGGTAGGCTGTTGCCCACCGCCCCGTACATCGGGCTCACTAACACCTACGCCCGAGACGCGGTTCCGGTTTCTGTGGGAAACGCTGACCGAAGGCACTCCCGAGATTCGGGAGATCTGACCGATCCCGGCGTCCATCGCCAGGGACGGTGCCTTCAGCCGGGCCAAAGGCGGGTTTAGAAGATCGTGAGAGATCTTACTGTTTTTGGCCCACTTCCCGTCCACGACACCACCCAAAAGCCGCTGTTGAACTTGCTTCGGCGATTCTTCGGGTGTTACGCCTCTCGCCTACGCCAGGTTCCACTGCGGCCGCCACCCTTTTCGACCAATC
>JBDHHL010000036.1:0-17628 GCA_039589375.1 Gemmatimonadota bacterium
CACCCCCAGCGCCACCTCCTCGGCCCGCTGGCTGATGAAGCTCTCGAGTTCTGGATCGCTGGTCCGGCCCTCCAGCACATCTTGAGCTGCCTCGGCTGTGAGACCGCGCTCCCGCTGGAGGCTTTCACGTAGCCTCCGCGTGCCGAAGGCGAGATCCCGGTTCAGCACCGGCACACCGTTCTCCAGCAGATTCACGTTCGTCGTTTCGTGGCCGATGTTGACGAATCCGACCACGCCGGTCATCGCTTCGGGGTAGTTCAGTTCGAAGGCGTTGTGGAGGGCGAACGCGTCGACGTCGATGACTTCCGGTTCGAGTCCCGCATCCAGCAGAAGCGCGAGCTTGTTCTCGACCAGTTCACGCTTGGCGGCCACGAGCAGCACCGTCATCTGGAGACCCTCGGCCTTCGGGTCGAGAATCTGGAAGTCCAGTTCGACGCTCTCCATGTCGAACGGCACGTGCTGCTCGGCTTCCCAGCGGATCACATCGCGAGCATCGGACTCCTTCATGCGATCCATCTGGATCCGCTTGATAATGACGTCGCGGCCGCCAACCGCCGTCACCACCTTCTTGTCTTTCACGCCAGCGGTCTCGAACAGCGAGCGTATCGTGCTAGCGACCAAGGTCGGGTCCATTACTTCCCCTTCCACGATCGCGTCAGCTACCAGCGGCGTGGCGGCAGCCCGCACGATCCGCGGTCGTCCTTTGCCGTGCTCCATGACGACCAGCTTGATGTAACCGCTACCGATATCGAGTCCTACGGTCCGCTTGCTGCGGCCCAGTCCGAACACAGCCATGACAGTCTAAGTCCAGGTTCTTAAGGTGAAAGCTGGCTCGACCTCATGCGACGGTGAAAGCGAAGGTGCTAAACTGTAGTGGGACCTAGGGGTAGGGCACTGCATGATAGCCCCTCGCAGCCAGTTTGTCAACCACGACGGGGGGATTGTGGCAGATTCGCCAGGACAGGGCCTATTCCAATATCTCAAACCAGCCGAATTGCGCAAGGGGGTGTGGCGCTTGGACTTTGGACCCCTCAACCGCCCTCTCCACGGCACAGCCGCTGTAGTGGACCTCACCGCCCCCACCGACCCGAACCGAACCCGAGCCGAGACCCCCGACCCGAACCCCACCCAGGACGCGGCCACCCCCGGGGCCGGCGGTCAGCCCTCCTCCTACGAGAATTACGCCGTAGAACTTGAAACCGCCTCTGATCTCCAGGTCGCCATCCACGAGGAGAATACCCTGTCCGCTCGCGGAGGCGCCCACGATCAAGTCACCCGCCGCGTGGATCACCGGGAAGTAGGTGAAGCACGGATGGCCCGGGGCCGTAGGCGCCCCCCAATTGCTCGGGGAGGACCGTCCACACTCACCGTTGGCCCATGCTGCAGGCCCCACGTTCGCCAGGACCGTGCCCCCCGGATAGCGCAAATCGGCCGACACGGCCAACTCCTGCAGCCAACGCCCCGAGTCGCCGAACTCATCCGTGCTGCCTGGCGACGCGACCGGGGGGGTCCCCTGAACCAGAGCACCTGCCGCCGGCAGGACTCGCCCATCGGTGACGATGCCGGGGCGATCGTGCAGCTCGATATCCCCGCAGAGTTCCGCGTCCACCGCCCATGAATCCGGCACGATGTCGAGTCCGCTGATCACGGCCCCCGAATCGAGCCTCACCGCGCCTCGCGCCTCGAGGCCTGCACCGCAGCAGAAATCACCGCCTGGCGTCTTCCTGACCATGGCCGCCACCTGCCGTCTGCCGCCCCGAGCGCCGTGCGCCCGGCCCTCCGACGCGATCAGGTAGTACGCGGGGCCGCTGTCGTGACCGGCATCCCATCGGCTCAAGCGAACTGAATACTCGTCGCCGCTGACGAGCGAGCCCTTCGCGAGCGTCAAGCCATCGCCTGGTCGAACGGAGTCCAGTACCCCGAGATCGAGCCGCGCGAGCCCCGCGTTCAGCCCGGCATCCGCAGCGTACAGCGCTGCTCCACCCTGCGAGCCGGCCCCTGTCGCCCGCCATTGCCGTACGGCCACCAGGTAGCCGCCCGCCACCAGAGCGCCGACGATGACCAGTGCGAAGAGCGCCATTACGAGCGCGAACCCTGCCGCCCCGGCCCGTGCGCTTCCTTTCCCCGACCTTCCCGAGTGCCTCTTCACGTCCAGCTACCCCGTCGTCTTCCCGGTCTCACAGGCCGCGCGGCGTCACAGCGGTCGAGACCGAATCGGAATAGGCGTCTTTCAGTCCCCGCCAGGGATAGCGCAGCCGCCCCTGCGCTAGCATCGCGATATTGACGTGCGCTACCTGCAGCGGATCGTCCGTCGGCACGCCCGCCTGCGATTGGTACTCCAGGCGTAGCCCACCCTGAGACGGCGGCGCGAACGGCCCGGCGATCGGTTGCATGCGTCCGCTACGCAGACGCTGACCGAACCACCATTTGCCTCCCTGCCCCGCGTAGAGCTTGTAGACGTACGGGCGGAACGCTCGAACCGGAGATCCCGTAGACGCACCTGGAACGTCGCGATCGAAGCCGAGCGAGACGTCTGCGGGGAGGCCATCCGGACAGAGCGCTGCCGAACCCAGTCGCGACTCCCGAATTCGCACGACGACCAGACGATCGTCGATCGTGGTGTGCAGGCTGTTCTCTACGAACACGAAGGCGCTGTCCGTCTCCAGTTCTCCGAACGTGCCCGTGACGCGTCGCAGCGCGACGGAGTGGCCGGAAACGCTGCAGATGACTCCGAGTCCCGTGGTCGACCTGAGCGCTACGCTGTCCGGCCCAATTCCGTAGATATCGCCGCCCGAAGCGTTCACCGACCGAAGCTCCGCTGTCAGTACCGCCGCGGCCAGACGAGCGGCATCCCTGGTGCTCGCGATATCGGCGTTGCGGCTGTAGAAGCGTTGCTGGGCGACTAGAACGGCGGCCGCCGACGCCAGTACGGCTGACAGGAGCCCAAGCATGACGGCCACCTCGACGATGGTATGGCCCTGCCGGCCGAACTCGCGGCCGACGTTAGGCCAGGTCGCAGCGCTGCCAAGTTCGTCGCGGCCTGTCACGGAGCCCGCACGATCGTCGCCAGTGTGTCTGCCGCCTCGATGCCGCCCAGTACATCCCGTGCTACGACTTCCAGGCGGCGCGGGCTGTCTCCGCTCACCTGCCAGCTAACGACCTGGTCTCCTGTCCGGCGCTCTCCCGATGCCAGACGGTCAGATGGTCCCAGCAGCAGCTGCTCCACAGCGGCCTGCGCGGTGAATCTCAGCTGGGAATCCAACGAGGAGGTCTTCATCACCCCGGACACCACACTTGCGGTAGCGGAGAGTCCGAGAACCCCTATCGCCAACACGACGACGGCTACCATCAGCTCGACCGCCGAGTATCCGGCTTCCGTTCGGTACCAGCGTATCTCGTTCATCGCCTCAACACCCTGCCAAGCCTGGATATGGTCACAGTGTCAGCAACGCCGCCGCGCCTGAATACGATCGTCGCGTTCGGTAGACCGCAGTCGCCTCGCAACGTGCTCAGCCCCCGGTGATCGAAGCAGAAAGTGCGCGGCGCGGCCTCGATCCGAACTCCACCGAACCGCTCTTCCACGGCCACGACCGGCTGAACCGTGTCCAGCGCCGAGCCGCCGCTGGCTGAGCTGGTGTCGATCGTCACCCAGAAGCGATTCCCGGCCGGGTCCAGATGCAGCTTGCAGACCCGCCCGTATTGCGACGCCACCTGTCGGGCAAGAGAATGCGTCGCCGCAAACGCTTCCCGCGCCGCAGCGACATCGGCACGCGCCCGTGCCCGGACCAGGCTGGGAAGCGCGATCAGCGCCATCGCCCCGATAGCCGCCGACACCACCACAGCCTCAACCAACGAAAACCCAAACTGCGCCACACGAGCCATGCGCGAATCCTCCCTTGCGCCACCGGACCAGATCAGCGGCCGCCGCAGCAGCGGTCTCGCCCCACAGCCGATAACCCGACCCTACGCGCCGGAACGGGCAAAGCCCCCTCGAGCCCGTCACTCGGCGAGTCTATCGCTAGAGGATCAACGGATGATCAACGAAAGACAACGGCGGCGCCTTCGAAGCGCCGCCGTCAGCGAACGGGCGACCGGCCGGATTCGCCTCTAATCCAGACCGTAGTCGCGGATCTTGTAGAGCAGCGCGCGATAGCTCAGATCGAGCAAGTCCGCTGCTTTCGTCCGGTTGCCATCGGTGACCTGCAGCGCTCGACTGATGAGGCGCCGCTCGAGGTCGGCCGTCTGCCTCTTGATGGAGAGCTCGTCCGCAGGCAGCGCCTCGGACGGACCCTCTACAGCCGTCTCTGGATAGCGGATGAAGTCGGGGAGATCACCGTCCGTGACGACCGTCCCTTCAACGAGCACCATGGCACGCTCGACGACGTTCTCCAGTTGGCGCACGTTGCCGTACCACGGGTGGGTCAGCAGGAGCTTCATCGCGGACGGCTCGAAGCCTGTAACCGAGACGCCTAGCTGCTCCGCGAACTTCTCGACGAAATGTCGCGCGAGCGGTGGAATATCCTCCGTCCTGTGCCGCAGGGGCGGCAGATGGATACGTACGACGTTGATCCGATAGTAGAGATCGGATCGGAAGGTCCCCTCCCTCACCTCCTGCTCCAGGTCTCGCGCCGTCGCCGCGATGATACGGACGTCGACCCTTCGAGACGTGCTGTCCCCGACCCGACGTATCTCACCCTCCTGCAGAGCACGCAACAGCTTCACCTGCAGCTGCGACGGCAGTTCGCCGATCTCATCCAGGAAGAGGGTCCCTCCGTCTGCTTCCTCGAAGAGTCCCCCTCGATCCACGTGCGCCCCTGTGAACGCGCCTTTCACGTGACCAAACAGCTCCGATTCCAGAAGGTTCTCCGGGATCGCACCGCAGTTGATCGGCACGAATGGCTCCATCGCACGCGGGCTCGCCTGGTGGGTCAGCCGCGCGATCAGCTCCTTCCCGGTACCGCTCTCCCCTGTGACCAGCACGGTCGACGGGTGCTGCGCGACCTTCGTGCTCAGCTCCAGCGCCTCTCGCATGCCCGCGCTCTTCGCGACGATCTCTGGGAAGCGCTCGTCGGCTTTCACGCGCTTCCGCAGGCGAGTCACCTCTCGCCGCAGCTTCTCCCGCTCTTCGGCCTTACGGAGCGTCAGCACTACTTCTGCCGTCGTGAATGGCTTCGGCAGGTAGTCATAGGCGCCTTTCTGCATCGCCTCTACGGCTAGCTCGTTGCTGCCGTATGCCGTGATGGCGATGACCAACGCCTGTCCTTTCTGCTTCCGATATTCTCCCAGAAACTCCAGCCCGCCGAGGCGGGGCATTCGAATATCACACAGGACGAGATCCGGCTCTTCCTTCAGCGCAAGGTCTAGTCCTTCCTTGCCGTCCGACGCGGAGAGGACCTGGTATCCCTCATCCTCCAGAATCATCGAGAGTGTGCGGCGCACACCTGATTCGTCGTCAATGACCAGTACTTTCACTTACGATCCCCTCAGTTCTTGCAGCCGGAAGATAGACGGAGAAACACGCGCCGCCTTCCTCCGGATTCTCGATCTGAATGGTTCCTCCCATCCCCTCGATCAACCTGGCCGATACGGCCAGGCCCAGGCCCGTGCCTTGTCCTGTCTCTTTCGTACTGAAGAACGGATCGAAGACGCGGTCACCGATCTCGGGCGGGACACCGGGCCCGCTGTCTCTCACCGAAATCCGCACGACCCTCGCTCCCTTGGTCAACGGCGGAGGTGTCAGTCCCTCGCGCCGGGCTTGCAGACGCCTGAGGTGCGAGTAGTCGATGCCCGGAGGGTCGTCGCGACGCCTGGCCGGCGGTAGCGTAGCCTCGAATGGCACCGCTTCCGTGCTGACCCGGATCCACCGCCTGTCACTGACATCTACCGCTTGCGCCGCATTGAGCAACAGGTTCACCATGATCTGTTCGAGCTGATGCACATCGGCGCGTACCGGCGGCACATCATGCCCCAAGCTCAGAATCAGCTCGATCTCCTTGAAGTGGCCCTGTGCCTCGACCAACTCCAGAGCCCCGCTCACGACTTCGTTCACCTCGATCGAACGGGGAGCGGGTTGCCGCGGCCGGGCGTAGTCGAGCAGCCCCTTCACGATCCTGTCGATCCGGAGCGCCTCGCGACGCATGTCCTCCACGATGTCCCCGCCGATCGTCGGTCGCCTCTCCACAACCTCCAGGTAGCCCAAGATCGCGCCCAGAGGGTTGCCGATCTCATGTGCGATGCCGGCGGCCAGCTGCCCAGCCGATGCCAGCTTCTCGGCTCGCACCAGCTCGTCGCGTGCCTCGGTCAACGCGCGGTTTACTTCGTTCAACGAGCGGATGTTATCGCTCAACCGTTTCTGGTTCTGAATCAACTTGACGGCGATCTCGTTGACGTTCGCAGCCAGCCGCCGGAACTCCTTCGCGCCCTCGACCTCGATCCGCTGCGTGTAATCGTCACGGGCGATAGCTTCCGCACCGTACTGAATCGAGCGGATCGGACTCAGCACAACTTGCCGCAACAGGTAGTCGCCAACGACCAGAACGAGCGCGACGTCGAGAACGAAGAGTACGACCAGAAAGAGGACCACGGTCTTGGTAGAGCTGCCAACCGGCAGCCACAACAAGACCCCTACACCCGCCAGGACGAGAGCCGCGGCGAGCAGCAGAGCCAGCGCGACGAGCAGTTCACGACGTAGCGACGCCACCGCTATCAGAGTTCTTAAGGTTCAGTGTGAATTCGCAGTGCGGGGGACCTTCTCTCCGGAACCACGCAGGGCGGGGTACCCCCAAAAGAATAGCGCGGAGATGGCCTCCGCGCTACCCTCGCTTTCACTGTCTCAGTCTGTTCGTGCCACCTACTGGCACCTAACGACACCTTCCTGCTGTGCCGTCGTCCCGCTCTTGTTCCCGTAGTAGAGCTCGCAGTTGATGGTGGTGCCGGTGTGCGTCGCCGCCGCCACCCAGCCGATACCATCGCCATCCGTGATGGCTACGGCCACGCCCTGACTCGCGTTGTAGTCGAGGCTACCCAGCGTCTGCGTGTACGTCAGGTAGTCGGCGAAATAGGCTTCCTCAGCAGCCGCGAGGTTGCGAAGGTCCGACTTCATGGCCGACACGTACGCCTTCTCTTTGGTGTTGGCGAACTTGGGGATCGCGATCGCGGCAAGAATGCCGATAATTACGACCACGATCAACAGCTCGATCAGCGTGAAACCCTTGCGATTCATTCTCTCCTCCTCCTTGCTTCAACCGATCGTCCTACGACGATATGCCTTCCGGCCGAGGTATTGGCAAGCTTGGGGCCAGATTCGGGAACGGGAACATAACCAACATAACCACATATAGTTACATTATCCAGCACACCCTGCAGAACCGGTGCCAGATGTCCGGTGCCCCTGCAATATGCAAGGCCGTTCGCATACCGCCATCCGCCACAGGCCACGCTTCTCGGCGCCTGTTCTCGTCGCGAAAGGGCTTCGATCTGCGACCATCTCACGGCGCCCCGCCAAGAAGCGCGCGGAGCGAGTCCATGGCCGCGCGATCGCTGTCCGGGAGTTCCTCTGAAGCCGCGAGCGCCGAGAAAGCCGCACTGGTGTCCCCAGCAGCAACGTGAAGGCGAGCCAACCACAACCAATCCTGCCACGTCGCATCCGAGCCCTTGAGGTGAATGAACTCCTCGCCGGCGGATGCGGCGTTATCGGGTTCGCCAAGCTGCCCGTAAGCGTCCGCGCGTAGCCGGTGTATGAGAGCTTCTTCGCCGATCACTTCGCGGGCCCGCTCCGCCGCCGCCAATACTCCAGCTGGGTCATTTCGCTGGAGACGGATGACGGCCAAGAGTATATGGATGTCCAAGTAGTTGGGTACCAGTGCGACCGCCTGCTCGGCGATCGGTTCGGCTTCCGCAAGTTCGCCGTGGTCTGTGAGGTGAACAGCAAACTCCGCAAGGTACTGCCCTTGATACGGCCATATCTCGAGCGACCGGTAGTAGCGCTGCTTCGCTCCCTCCCAATCGCCCCGCTGTAGGTGCCGGTCACCGAGCCACCACAACACCCGCACCGACTCGGGATGGTGCTCCAGCATGTCCTGGAAGACCGTGTCGGTATTCTCCCAAACCGGGTTCCGCCTGACGGTGACGAAAGATCCGCCAGCGACCCACATCGCCAGTCCGACAACGATCCACCGGCGCAGTTGCGGGCGAGCCGCGACGGCGGCTAGCGAGGCGACAATCGATACGGCAACCGAGGGCACATAGAGCGTCCGTTCGGCAAGCACGATCTCGGCGACGAACACCAGGTTGGAGACCGGCAGGAGCGCGATCGCCGCCCAGGCGACGGCCATAGAGAACTCGGGCCGGCGCCGGAGGGCCAAAACGGCCAGCAACGCTGTCAGCGCGACAAGCCCGATGCCCAACACTCCCGTTGGAGTAAGCCGGCTCGCCGGCAGGATCACCGCTGGCGAGTAGTCGGCGGACAGGTCCGTGGGGAAGAACAACAGATGGAAGTATCGCGGCCACACCCTGGCCATGGTGAAGAAGCGAGTCGCGATACTGGCATCGGGTATGAACACTCGATCCGGTACGCTTTCGACCGGAGCACCTAGCACCAGCCAGCGCACGCCGAGATAGGTCAAGAGGACCGCAGCCAGCGTAAGGATGAGAGGAGCACGAGTGCGCGCGTAGGCGCGGAGCTGGCCGACGCCCCCGCGTGCCAGCTTGGGTATGTCTAGGGTGAGCAGAAGCGCTGGGAGGACGACGCCCAGTTCCTTCGACAGCATCGCGAGGACGTACAGTACAGCTATGGCCGCCATTCTTGCACGGCCAAACCGATCTTCCCGTCCAACCTTGTCGACATAGATGAGGCAGGCGGAGATCATGAAGAATGCGGTCAACAGTTCCGCCCTTCCCACGACGTTGGCGACCGCCTCGGTATGAACCGGATGGACAGCGTAGACGGCCCCACCGGCCAGCGCGGCCCACCAAGGGAAGAGGCGGAGCAGCAACGCCGCTAGGCCGGCCGTCACGGCGGCGTGGAGCAGGATGTTCACGAGGTGAAAGCCTAAGGGATCACCGCCCCACAGCCACCAGTCGATCGCGAATGTCAGCAGTGTGAGGGGGCGATACAAACCACTGCCGAAGCGGTCGGGCCAGTAGTCGGTAGTGAGAAGTTCGGGCAGACGCCAAAGGTCATGCACCAGACCTCGGTTCTGGATGATCCAAACGTCATCGTAGGCGAAACCGTTGGCCAGCGAGTTCGCGTACACCAAGACGGCCAGCAGCGCGGCACCGCCAACAGCGAGCGTCGACACGCTCCAGAATGCGCGTAGCCCCAACCGTCCTCCGCTACCAGCCATGTCTCATCAGCTCCCGCCGCGGGCGTCCTCACCCGCCATCACGTCTCCGCCAAGGAAAGCCTGCGGTTCGGCCGCGAATATCATCACGCCGTGCGGAGTGACGAACCGCAGGTTCAGGCTTCCAGGGTAGCGTTCCAGCAGCGAGTCGATGGTACTCGCTGCCAGCGGCACGTTGCCGCGCACCGCAACGTAGTCGACCGCGGCCTCGCCGAGCAGCTCGGCGAGCGGCTCTATCGGCGGTTCACGGGTGCGGTACCACAGGTGGACCGGTTCGTAGTTGTTGGGCACGGCCAACCGACCGGTGTGGAGCGCGACCAGAGGATCGAACTCGTAGGCGATCACGGCGCTGGGGTCGGTGTTTGCGCCTACCCAATCAATCAACTCGGCACCGGCTATCGACTTGTTGAGCTCGGCACCATCCCACACCCGGCGGCTAAGCGCCCGACTCTCCGTGAAGGCCAGGTTGGCCACCAGAGCCAGGCCAACAGCGGCGAGCGACACGCGAATCCATCTCGCACCGCCACGCCGTCCCAAGACGTTCGCCGCCCGCTTGGCGATCGCCAGCCAGCTCACCGCCGCCAGGACCAGCAGCACCGGAAACACTATGAAGACGAAGCGGAACGGAGGAAACGACCAGACCGACACTAGAGCAAGATAGAGCCACGGATAGATGACGGTCGCAGGTGCCCGCCGTCCAACCTTCCTCGTGCCGAGGACCGCGAGGACGATAAGGAACGCCCCCGCCAGGACCTGTGGCACGGGTCCCAGCTGAGGAACCAACTTGCCGCCCAACGTCTGCAGAATTGCCCCGAAGTTGGTCCAGAAGATATCCAGCGCCGCGGAAGGTGACCCTGCAAGGTTTGCCAGATATAGCTGGACGTACGAGCCGTAGCGCGGTACGAGCGCGTCGGGTACGCTACCGGCGTTCACCATCCCATAGAAAGTCCAGGGAAGGATCAGAACGCCCGCCGAGCCGGCCGCGACCAGCGCCGGCCTCCGGCCCACACGCATCCACAGGCCGATGATCGCCGCGGCGACCGCCGCGATTCCCACCGTCCGGGTCAACATGGCCAGGGCCGCAAGCAGCCCGACGACCACGAAGCCCCACGACCGCGCGTCCTCTGCCACCCCGTCCGCTGTCCAAAGCGCCGCAAACAGCAGCACCAGATACAGCGGTTCCGAGAGCAGCCCGGCGGTCACCAGCATCATCGAGGCGGCCGCGAAGCCCAAGACCGCTCCCGCTGCCGCCAGCGAGACGGGCAAGAGGCGGAGGCTCGACACCAGCCACGTGAACAGGCCCGCGGCCAACCCGATGTAGAGGCCATTCGCTACCTTCATGGCCTGTAGCGCTCCGGCCTGGGAGCCGGCAAAACTCCAGAACGGGACGAGGCTCAGTGGGTAGACAGGAGGATACTTTACCCCCGGCAGGGTCGTCGGCAGGAACGTGAGCAGGTACCCCTCCCCATCGGCCAGCGCCTTCCCGAGCAGCGCGTAGATACCGTCATCGTAGTTGACGCCGACCAGCGCGGAGTTCTGCGCCCACACGCCGAGAGCGGACACAGCAACGCCGACGGCCAGAGCGGCAGCCAACCGTATGGCCCGATCCGAGTCCACGGTCAGATTCAACGCAGCCCCTCGCCCCACGGCCTCGCCGCCTCGGTCTTTGGTCTTCCCCCGGCCGCCGGGACGGCGAGCGGGACCAGCACGGGCTCGACTCCGGGTTCACGGGAAGGCGGCGCGTAGATGTAGGCTCCGCGTCGCGGATAGCGATCCAGAAGTCGACGGTTGATCTCCGGCCCCAGGTAGCGGGCGTAGATCACCCCCCGACTCAGCCACGGATCGTTCCGCCATACGAACGGTTCGTACCGAATGAAGCCGCTGTCGTCCCACGCGGCCTCCGCGTGGCAGCGTTGGGACAGCGCGCGCGTCGTATCCATCCCGACACTCGCGTCTGGAAGCCTACCCCTGACTACGGGTAGATTCCGCTCCTGCCAGTCTGCGAGTCGCTCCCGAAGTTCCTCTCTTGCTAGCGCACGATCGCGCCCGATCGCCGCCACGGTATCCGCATCATCGAGGGCTCCCTGCAGCCTACAACCATCCACGGCGCGGAGGGTACGCTCGACTTGCGCCGCCGGTACATCCCAACCCCTCAAACGGCCGGCTAGTCGCTCACCCCAGCCCACCTTCACGAAGACGATGCCGTCTCCGATACCTGCCGCCCGAACCTGCGCATCCGGGTGTAGCTTGAAGTCCGGCTCCATCCCGGCAACCACCCCGGCGTTCCGCGGCAGCGTCACCGCCAGACTGTAGAGAACGCACCCTGCCACGCAGATTCTCAAGGCTGACCGCCAGCGACCGAGGCGCCGGTCGAGTGCGACGATCCCCACCGCCGTCAGTAGGACGGCTGGGAGGACCGAGGCGTACAGAAAACGGGGCCCCAGGTAGCTATCCCGATGCCAGTAGAAGAAGTACGCGATCGGCGCCGCCACAAGCAGCGAGGAAAGCGCGGCGGTCACGCCTCGCTCTCTCTCGTCGCGAGCCGCCACGAGCAGAGCCACAATGACGAAGACAAGGCAAGGAAACGGCCAACCGAACAGATCGATGTTCAGTCGTTGAAAGTCGCTGGCCGTGTTCGCGACCGACATCACGGGCGTGAACGGCTGACCCCAAGGATCCGGGTGGAATCCGAGGCCATGGCCGCGTCCCCAAAGGAGCGTATACGCAAAACGGAACGGTGATCCCGTCGTGTGTGCGTTGTATGCCAGTAGGGGCGACACGGCCAGCGCGCACGCTCCGCCATACATCAACCCACGCGCCCACCCTTGCCGATGCGCCATCCAGACGCCAAGTACGATGCCCCACGCGACCGCTTCGAGAGGCCTGATAGCGGCCGCTACGCCGACCGCCATCCCCATCAGCACGACCCACCACTCGCCTTTCGCCCCCTCCTGTGCACGAACGGCGGCATAGAGAGCCAACGTCAAGAAGAACAGCGCCGTCACGTGGTTCATGTAGCTCCCGCTCATGATCAGGACGAACGGCGAGAGCGCGAAGAGCAGCGCCGCCAGCTTGCCGCCACTTTCGCCTATAAGCCGACGCGCGGCGCCGTAGACCAGAAGAACCGTGGCGACCGCAAACAGCGGGTTCACCAGCCAGGCGAGACCGACCCGCAAGCCCATGGAAAGGAAAAGTAGGTGGCCGGGAGGGTACTGCGAGAACCAGCGTCCGTCATGCTGCAAGAGGAACTGGCCGATCAAGAACTCGATCCCCTGCGGAGCCGGCGCGCTGAGCTTCCCTTGCGCGAAGATCCGCGCGTGGAACAGTTGCGCAAAGGTGTCGATGATGTGCGGGTTGCGTTCGAATGCAAAGGTAGCGATCAGAACGGCGATTACCACAGTGATTGCGGCGAGCAACGCTCCATAGACAGGGGCGGAGACCTTCGCCAACGACGAGAGCCGGGACTCGACCAAGTCATCGAGCCGCGCACCCAGCGCCGCGCTAGCCAAGAACGCCATGCCCAGCAACGTTCCTCCCCACACCAACCACCTGCGCACGGCGGCACGGTAGAGCGTCACGTCCAACTCTCGGCCGCCACCCAGCCACGTCTCCCAAGGCAGGAAGGCTAACGCGGCCAGCATAAGCGCCAGCAGGCCGCAGCCAATCGCGGACACATACCGAGGGCCAAGCCGCTTCATTCCGCGCCGGTCACTGCCGTCCGACACCGGGCTCGACGGAACTCGAACTCGGAGTGCGGTTCACCGCCGGAAGGCGCAGCAACTCCGGCTTCGACTCGAAGCCGGGCGACGTCCGTGTGTAGATGAGGTATTCGCGGTCCGGATAACGGCTCATTAGTTCGACGTTCTTCTGCGAACCCAGATCGCGCGCGTAGATGACCCCGTCCCGAAGCCACGGGTCGTTGCGCCAGATGAGCGTCTCGTAGAAGGTGTATCCGGTCGCGTCCCTCTGGACCTCTCGATGGCAGTCCGCCGGCATTGCGCGGGACGTGTCCACACGAACGCTGGGATCTGGCAGCAGATCCCTTTCTACCGGCAGCGCCCGAAGACGCAACTCCTCCAGTCTCCTCTCGAGTCGCAGTCGTGCTTCCGTCCGACTCCAGCTCGCGTTCTGCGAATCGGCCTCGTCCAATGCACGCTGAATGCGACATCCATCCACCAAGCGAAACGTCTCCTCGATGCTCGTAGCCGAAATCCCCCAACCCATCAGGCGCGCGACGAGACGACTACCCCAACCCACCTTGACAAACACCAGAGGGTTCTCGAGTCCCAGAGCTTTCACCTCGCGCTCGGGATGCAGCTTCATATCCACCGACACACCGGCCAGCAGGCCCGCCTGCATCGGCAGGGTCAAACCGAAGAAGCACAGAACTCCGACCGGAACCGCCACCCTCAAGGCGCTCCGCCAGCGCCCGAGGACTCTATCGAGCGCAACGATGCCGGCGACGCTGAGCAAGATGGCGGGAACGAGCGAAGCGGAAAGAAAACGCGGCCCGAGAAAATCATCCCGATGCCAGTAGAAGAAGTACGCCAGAGGGGCGGCCAGGAAGAGGCCAGACAGCAGGACCATCCCCTTTCTCCGCCCAGAGTCGCGGGCCGCCAGCAGCAAGGCCGCGATCAGGAAGACCAGCGAAGGGAAGGGCCAGCTTAGCAACACGATGTTCAAGCGCTGGAAATCGAGGGCCGTGTTGGCGAAGCCCTCCAGCGGCGTGAAGGGGAAACCCCACGGGTCGGTATGGAACCCCAGTCCGTGGCCCGCACCCCAAAGCAGCGTGTAGCCGAACCGCAACGGATGCCCGGTAGTCACCGCATTGTACGCGAGAAGTGGCAATATCCCCAACAGGCACGCAGCCGCTGCCAAGAGAGCAGCACCCAAACCGCGCCGAGACAGAAGCCAACTCCCCAGCACGGCAGTCCAGGCCGCGGCCTCCAATGGCCGGACCGTGGCAGCGCAGGCGAGCGCCAGTCCCATCAACGCCACCCACCCGTAGCCGCTCTTTGCGTCCTCGGCTGACACGGCGGCGTAGAGGGCCAGAGCCAGGAACAAACCCGTTGTCACGTGGTTCATGTGGCTAGCGCCCATGAACAAAGCGAACGGCGAAATCAGGTAGAGAACCGCCGCCAACCTCGCAGGGCCCTCGCCCATGAGTCGGCGAGCCACCAAGTAGACCAGAACGATGGTTCCCGCCGTGAAAAGAGGGCCTATCAACCAGGGGAGCCCGACCAGCAATCCCAGCGCTAGCAGCGCCGGGTGCCCCGGCGGATACTGGGAAAACCAGCGGCCGTCGTTGATCACCATGTGCTGGCCGCTGAAGAACTCGTGCTGAACGGGAGCGGGCGCTGTCAGGCTACCTGCGCGGAAGATGCGAGCCTGAAACAGCTGTGCCATCGTGTCCACCAGGTGAGGGTTGCGCGTGAAGAGCAACTCCGTCAGAACGATGCCTGCACCCAGGGACACGAGCACCACGACCGTCACGTAGACCCAAGCCGGAATTCCGAGGGCCCTGCCCGCGATACGATCCCATCTCGCATCGACGCGCGGCCCCACGAGCGCGGCCAGAGCCAACGAGAGCAGGACGATCGCCCCACCCAGGAGGAGCCACTGCGAGACCGTCTCGTGGTACGAGATGGTCTCGCTTTCCCGAGCGTAACCCAGCCATCCAGCCCATGGAAGGAAAGCGAGCAACACGACCAGAGCGGCGGTCAGCGCCAGACAAATCGGGCCGAGACGCCGTCCCAGCGCTCTCATCACTCCAGCGGCTCCTGAAGGCTGAGCGTACCGGCGGAGAAGCCGCCGACCTTTGGCGCCTCGCTCAGCACCATCGGCGGATGCTCATGCGCTCCGCCCGTTCGTGGCGCGATATTGCGGAGAGCGTCCCGCAGTTCCCGGTCAATCGAGATGACTACGTGAGAGACCTTGAGCCGTATCGGCGAGTGGCCTACCGACGCGAGCAGGAAGTGCTCGACGCCGATTCGACTGCAGTAGTGGGCGATGGCATCCAGCGTGGAGACGGGCAACGGCCGCCATTCCCAGCCCGCCCAGTAGGCGATCCGCGGGTGCCAGTGCATGAACCGCTCGACGTCGGGGAGGGCCGCAGCTAGATCTTCCGCCACTCTCCGGTCCTCCTCGGCTACGATCTTGAGGCGCATGGCCTCGGGTCCCTGGGCTCGGTCGCCCACGGATGCCAGGCTCGCGGCAACGAGCAGCAGAACAGCGAAGCGCGTCGCGACCGCTGGTGAACGGGTGAAACGAGTCGCCAGCGCCTCGACTCCGTGGGCTGCCCAGAACGCGAACGCGGGAACGAGATACAGAAAGAAGCGAGGCAGGACGACCAAATAGAAGCCGGTGAGTAGACTGGCGGCTAGACCGGCCACGGCAAACACCGGTATCGGCACCCTCCGAGCCATGACGACGCCGATGAGCACAAACGGAGCCAGGAGCGGGCCGCACAGCGTCCAGAGCATCAATCCGTAGTTCTGCAACCTGTTCACGAGGCGCTCCGACCAGGTGCGTTGTACGGGCGTTTCCGCAGCGGCGATCCAAGCGTAGTGACCTATCTGCGTGTTGCGATCGACGCCTTCGGGCGTGCCCCAATACGGGTTCAGCAGGTGCGCATGCGCCTCATCCAGACTCATCCAGGGAAGTACGTAGCGGCCATTGTAAATCTCGTTCCGAAAGACCTCCTGAAGCGTCTCGGCCATGGGGAACATCACGTCTGGTTGGCCGCTGATCATCCACTTTCCGCTCGACGCGTGCAGGTGGCGCAGATAAGGCGCCGCCACGATCAGGAAAGCGGCGCCCGAGAGTGCCGCGACCTTGAGCGCCGGAAGTACTGCCTCGCGCTCGCGCAAAAGCTGCCAGCACCGAAAGACCAAGTACAGTCCGCCGAACAGGGCCGCCTCCCCCCGAGTGAGGTAGGCTAGCGCCAGCGCCGATCCTCCGAGGAACGCCAGGCCACCGCCCGCCCAGCCGCGACGTTCGATTGCCGCCTCACCGCACGCCAGGGCCGTGAACAGGAAGCACAGATACAGCGGCTCGCTGCCCGCGTACGTGTGGGTCCACATCGGCCCGTACTTCGGCGCCACGTCGACCAGCGCCGGCCAGGCGACGAGCAAAGCGACCGTAATCGCAGCGATACGCTCACCCGCTTTTGCCCGGACCAGTATCCAGACCGGGACAAGCAGAAGCGTTCCTGCAATTGTCGAGAGGAGACGCTGAGCGAGCAGCAGATCGTTGCCGAGGAACCGACCGATAGCGGCGGAGGCGAGGGGCAGCATCGGTCCCAGCGCCGTGTGCGGCGCCGCGTTCAGGCTTAAGCCGTCGCCAGCCAGAATGCTTCGGCCGAGCAGCAAGTACATCGACTCGTCGTAGTCGAGGTAGTCGCCCCGCAGCCACAGAAGCGTCCCGCGGACGACGAGCGCTGCCGCCACAACCGCCAGCATCGACCATGCGGGCCTGCCGCCGGCCAGGTTCGACCCTGACTCGGCGGAAGCCGACATCATCCGCCGGCCTCGAACCGTGCCAGTTTTCTGTACAGTGTCGACGGGTCTATCCCCAGCACCTCCGCCGCCCTCGTCTTGTTCCCGCCCTCGGCCCTCAGCACCCACTCGATGTAGGCACGCTCGATGACTTCCAGGGTTGGATTGTCAGGCGTCTCGTCGCTCACCAACGGATCACTCGACTCGGCAGTGCCTCCCTACCGATCTTGCTGCCCACTACCATCGCTACGGCGCGCTCGAGCGCGTTCTCGAGTTCACGGACGTTGCCGGGCCAATCGTACTCCATCAACGCGGCGAGCCCGTCCTCGGAGAGCTGTTTCGGTTCGCCATTCCTCTGCTCGGTAAACCGCTTCAGAAAGTGCTCCGCCAGCAGCGGAATATCGTCGCGGCGATCGCGCAGAGGCGGCAGATGGATGGCGATGACGTTCATCCGATAGAACAGGTCGCTGCGGAAGGTGCCCTGGCGGATCAGCTCTTCCAAATCCGCGTTCGTCGCCGCGATGATTCGGACATCTACGCGCACCGGCTCCGTGGCTCCGACCGGTATCACCTCATGCTGTTGCAGCACGTGCAACAGTCTCACCTGTGTCGCCGGCACCATCTCGCCGACCTCGTCAAGCAAGACCGTCCCCCCGGTCGCCGCCACGAACAGGCCTTGCTTGTCTCGCAGCGCGCCGGTGAAGCTTCCCTTCACGTGACCGAACAGCTCCGACTCGAGCAGGCTCTCCGGCAAGGCACCACAGTTGATGCTGAGGAACGAATTTTCGGAA
>JBDHHL010000037.1:0-23787 GCA_039589375.1 Gemmatimonadota bacterium
GAGCTCGGCATGGCTTTCCGGCACCGGCTTCTCACCCCCAGTCTGGTGACACACGAGGCACTCGGCTCTACCTTCGGCCTCGTGCGCCATCGCCGGCGGCGTCTTCCAGCCTTCCTGCACCCAGGCAAAGGCAACCAGCAGGCCTACCAGCAGCACGGGGATCGCGAAGGTTGTTCGATGGTTCATAATCTCAGTTCCCTCCATTCTCGTACCTACCCTGTGGACCATACACTTCGGGCGCGACGAGTCTTCTCAGACCACTGCCCACCAGCAGGCACCTTAGGAAATGTTCAAACCCAAGGCAAGGGGCAGTTGGCCGACTCGGTCGCGCCCAATGTAGATCGCGCCCTGATAGGTACGTCTGGAGGCGGAGCGCGATGCCTCGGGTGCGTGCGCCTCAATGAGACGCACGCACCCGTAGTACACAAAACCGCTAGTTGAGATCCGTCAGCTGAGCATCCGTCAACGGCTGGAAGTACTGCGGTAGCATCTGAAAGCCGTCCGGCCCAGTCTCGACAAACCACCAGTTCGTGCCGTCCCAGTGGAAGAAGTCGAACTTCAGCGCAGTCTGATAGTTGAACGGGATCGGGATTACGCCCGTGAGGGAGGTCAGCCCAGCATCGCCAGCGGGCGGGTTCACACCATCCCACTTCACGACCTCGAGGATGCTGTCGGCCGCCAGGTCCTGCATATTGGCGTTACCGTGACAGTCGCTGCACCCAGAAACCGCGTTTCTGGAGATCGTGTGGGAGTAGTACGCTCCCCAGGCCACCCACGTGTCGCCCTGGTATTCCACGCTCTGGAACGTGGCCGGATAGACTTTGTTGTTGCGGTTGAGCAGGAACTTCCAATCGTGGATCTTCGTGTGAGCCTTCTTGAGCGGCGGAACCTGCTCCATTCCCTCGAGATGGCAGTTGTAGCAGGCGATCACCGTCTGCATGTGGCAGGTGCTGCAGTCCACCGACGACATATGGACCGAGTGATAGGTACCTCCCACACCCGAGACATCCGTGTGGCAGTTGTCGCACTTGGCGTCGATGGCGCCGTCACCGAACATGGACACGTACGTGTTACCGTCGCCCATGACATCTTCTTTGCTGTGACAGTCCATGCAGGTCATGCCCGCGTCCCGGTGCACATCGGTGTAGCCCAGGTTGATCTCGGTTTGGAGTCGCTCGTGACACTTGACGCACACGGTCTCGTCATCGACCACGGCGCCCAGTTGCGGCTCTGCTTCTGCGTGACAGCCCTGGCAACCGTTTGGCGCGCCCGGCTGACCTTCCCAGTGGCAGCCTTCACACGGAGAACTGGCCAGCGGTACGCCCGTCAGCGTCTCGAACCCGCCGTTCGGCGTCTCATTATAGAAGGTCCCTTTACCGGCTCTCGTGCCGTGCAGGCTCGACGGGAACCACTCATCCCAGTCAAAGAAGTTGGTGGTCACCGTTGGCGTGTTGCTACTCTCGGCAGAGCCGCCTGCGTTGTAGGCGGCGGCGGACGCCGTGTAGCCGGTGTCGTCCTCGACCCCATCGTCGCTCGTGAACACTGCCATCGTCTCGGCGCCGTCGACCGTCTTCGTGAAGGTCGGGTTCGAGGCGATTGCTACCACGAACGAGTCGACGCCGATCTGCGCCGCCCACGACACCGTCACCGAATCACGTACCGCCTCGGCCGTGATGTTGAAGGCGACCGGCGGATTGGGACTCGTCGTCGCTGCAGGCTACGAGCGATACCGCCATGAAACACACAGCCAGCGGTGCTACCTTGGCCCAATGGCGGCTCGAACGAGTTACTGCCCACATAACCACACCTCCCGTGCTAGCGGATGAAACGTTCCAACACCCCGATGAATTGATCGTAAGCCTCTTCCCGGTTGCACTCTACGACATCCGGCTCGAGGCAGTCGTCCATGTAGTTTCGGAGGACGATCTTCATCGCCCCGCGCAGTCCCTCCAGGGCTGCCGCGGCCTGCGTGGCAATCGTCAGGCACTCTTCCCCCTCCATCACCATCCTGCGAACCGCGCGCAGCTGACCTTCCACCGTCTTCAACCGGGCGGCCACTTCGCGCCGCCGTACCCAGCGCGGGTCTTCCGGGGCCCCAGCCTGTGCTGATTCTTCCATGACGTCCTCTCACGCGATCCGGCCGCCAGATTGGCCGCGACAAGGTAAAACTGTGTTGCACTGGCAATCACCACCGCAACCGGCCCAGGGCAACGACACTACACCGGTTTGGCGAACGGTGCACTATTCGTACCATGCAAAAACACAGGTAATACAAGAATGGACCCCCCGGGGGTCCCATCACATCAGGTGGCATCTCGCCCCTTCCGTGTCATATCGCCCCGATTCCGAAATGCGTGCGACATTGAGAATGATTCTCAAAAGACCTTGCTCTGCCTGGCCTGAGCTTGTGCCTTTTCAAATGCTGGCCCGGGCGACTACCCGAAGCCGCTGGCGAGCCCAAAAAGCCAGCGCTAGTTTGTCCGGCACCCGGGCCCGCTACACGCCTGAGCGGGCGCCCGGTTTCACTCCGACGCCGACTGCGCCATGGAAAGAACAGAACGAGGGCTGTTGCGCCGCGGGTTCGACGAGATTCTGCTGGGCGGCGTCATCGTCCTGATAGCCCTGGCCATGTTGATCGGGATCTGGCTGTACGTAACGCCCTCCACCGAGCTCGAGATACCCGAGCTGCAGCCGGTCATCCGCGTTGCACGGGTCGACAACTTCCCGGTCGGCTCGAGCCGCATCCGCAATTGGGGGAGTCGGACACTGCTGATCGTTCGAGCCGACTCAACCAGCTACTACGCCTTGCAGGGCGCATCGCCAGCGGATGGATGTCTGTTGCGTTGGGACCCGAAATCAACGCGGGTCTATTCACCCTGCAGGTACTCGGTGTACGACCTGCGGGGTGACGTCGTGGCTGGTCTGTCCGCCCGGGCACTTACTCGGTATGCCGTGTCTGTCAGAGATGGCGTGATCTACGTTTCCGAGGGGGCGAGGTGAACGACACTCCCAAGAAGACGCGCCTTTGGTGGTTGACCCAGTTCTGGGCCGACCTAAAGGCGAGCACGGATGCGGGGCTATTGGGCGTGGCTCGTTTCCTAGGCCTCCTCTATGGCCCGATCGATCGAACGCTGCCAATCGACCAAGCGCTGCGCAAAGCGCTGCGCTATCGCCTTTCCTCCTATGTCAGCTGGCGCCACGCGTTCGGTGGTATCACGTACCTCCTGTTCATGGTGCTCGTGGTAACGGGCGTTCTTCTTTCGTTCTACTACCGACCGTCTCCGCAGGAGGCTTACCCTAGTATCCAGTACATTGTATCGGAAGTCCCGATGGGCTGGCTGGTACGAGATCTGCACGTTTGGTCTGCCAACCTCATCGTCGTCGCACTGCTTGCTCACATGGCCCGGGTGTACTTCGCGGGCGCCTACAAGCCGCCCCGCGAAACGAACTGGCTCATCGGGCTGCTGCTACTATTCATCGTACTGGGATTCGGCGGAACGGGTTACCTGCTGGCCTGGGACCAATGGGCCTACTGGACCGTGACAGAGGTGCTCGACACGGCTTCCAAAGCACCGCTGCTGGGTTTCGCTGTAGAGGTGCTTCGAGGTGACGTGCTCGTTTCAGGCGCGACGCTGAGCCGGTTCTTCGCCCTCCACGTGATAGTGCTTCCTTGGGCCTCATTCGCGTTGCTAGTCTTTCATTTTATGCTGGCCCGCCGGCACGGGATCGCGCCACCAGCCGGCCGCGAGTTGACGAGGGAGGATGGTATTCCGTTCTTCCCTGACCACCTGCTCCGCACATTCATCATTGGTGTGCTAGTGCTTGCCGTGACCTTCACCGCCGCTGCTTTGTTCCCGCGCCCAGTAGGCGATCCGGCCAACCCCTTCGAGCTACCGGCGGAGATAGTCTCCTCGTGGGTGGTAGTCGATGTCTCTCTCGCCCTGATAAGATACCTCGGTGTATGGGGGCTCAGCCTCTTCACACTTCTGGGTATCGTCCTGGCTCTGCTCCCACTGTTCGACCGCAAGCCGGAACGTCGGCTTCGCCGCAGGCCGGTTGTCGTTGCGCTCGGCATTCTGTTCTTCGGTGGTTATCTCATTGCCTGGTTGGCCGGCCGCCAGCTCAGTTCGGTCCAACCCGGAGTCGATCTACGTCCGGGAGAGATGCAGGAGAGGGTCCTTCCACGGCGTCTGCCGCCGGACGCGACGCGCGAAGAGGGATCCGAACTGCCCGAAAGTCCTAGCGAAGGGGAGTCAAACTCGTGAGGACCTTCTTCACAGTCCTAATTCTGGTCGCAATGTTTGCACTCGCCACCGGTGCCCGTGTCGCGCTTCCCGTGCAGATAGCAGCTGAACTGGTGCAGCAGGAGGACATCATAGTCGACCCCGAATACAGCTGCGTGGTCTGCCACACGGAGATGCGGAGGGCATTTCTACTCGGCGTGCATTCCGAGCGTGGCATCCGCTGCCACGACTGTCACGGCGGGGATCCCACAGGCTTCGAAGTTGCAACGGCACACGGCGGGGCAAACTATAGCGGCTCGCTCGACAAATTTCAGACGGTCGAGCTCTGTTCCTCCTGCCACTCCGATCCCGATCAGATGCGCCAGTACGGGCTTCCCGCTGGCCAGCTGGCAGAGTACCGCACCAGCCGGCACGGTCAGCTCCTCCTGGGACTAGAGGACCAGAACGCACCGACCTGCACGGACTGCCACGACGCACACACGATTCTGCCCCCCAACGACGCACGCAGCAACGTCTACCCGACCAACACGGTGACGACCTGCGCGCGCTGTCACGAAAACGAGTCGCTGATGAGCCAGTACGGCTTGTCCACCGATCAAGTCAGAATGCACCGAGAGAGCACGCACGGCGTGGAACTTCTGGCGAACAAAAACTTCGCCGCACCTGCATGCGTGGACTGCCACGGGTCCCACGCAGCGTTGCCGCCGAGGGTTGTGCAGATCGCTGACGTCTGCGGCCAGTGTCACGTCCTGGTGCGGCGCGCCTTTTACGAAGGACCGCACGGTCAGGCTGCGCTCGCTGGTGCGCTACCCGGATGCACCGCTTGCCACTCGAATCACGGAACCGAGCGAGTGGATCCGGATAAGGTCGCCGCCACTTGCACACGCTGTCACGATAGGGACGGTACTGCGGCACTAGTGGGAATGGAAATACAAGAGGAGGTATCACACGCAACGGAGGAACTTCGGAGCGCTGAAGAGGCGATCCACAACCTATTGCGTGCGGGTCGCAACGTAACCGACATCAACTTCCGCTTCGAGAGTGCCCTGACTGCCTACTCCCAGATGGCCCAGGCTCAACACAGCCTCGACCTGGATCATCTCGAGGACCTGGGCCGTCAGGTAGCTTCCGTCTCAAGGGATATTCGAGCGGCAGAAGAAGTCGCTGCCGAACACCGATGGGAGCACAAGCTGATTCTCATTCCAGTTTGGTTCCTCACCCTCTCCGGTTGTGTTCTGGCCTGGTTCAAGTTGCGAGCGCTGGCAAAGGGAGATCGAGAATAGCATGCCGCGTCCTGGTGGTTTCCTCGATCACTTCTCGCGCCCGCTCAAGATCGCGATCCAGATCGGCATCCTTGGAGTGATCTTGTTGGCGATCGCCACCGTGGGTTTCATCGAGTACAGTGGCCATCCGAGCTTCTGTACGAATTGCCACGTCATGCAACCCTACTATGACTCCTGGGCTACATCGTCCCACAACACGGTGAAGTGTATCCAGTGTCACTATGCGCCGGGGATCAAAGCGGAGGCGATGGGGAAGATCCAGGCAGCGAATCAGGTCGTCAAGTACGTCACCGGCGCGTACGGGATGAAGCCTTGGGCCGAAATCGAGGACGCGGCCTGTCTGCGTTCCGGTTGTCATGCCGAAAGCGAGCTTGAGGGCGAGGTCACCTACGAAGGCGTCCGCTTCGATCACACTCAGCACCTCGGAGACCTCCAACGCGGGAAGCGACTCCGCTGCACCAGCTGCCACTCTCAGATCGTGCAGGGCAGCCCGTTGGAGGTAGAGGGAACGCAGATCGGCGCCGCACATCTGCGAGTCACTGCCGTAACTTGTTACATCTGTCATTTCAAGGACCGTCCTCCCGGCCAGCCTATCGCTGGCTGCATCGGCTGCCATCCGTCACCCCCTCGCTTCCGCTCCGCCGCAGGGTTCGTGGTGGATCACCCGCAGTACGTGGAAGACATGGTATCCTGCTCCGGCTGCCATGAAACTGTGACAACCGGAACAGGTGAAGCTGGTCAGCGTCGCTGTTTCAATTGTCACAACGAGCCCGAACGGATTCAAGAATTCGAGAATGCAGCGCTCGTACACCAGGTGCACATCGCGACTCACAACGTCGAATGCACTCAGTGCCACACGCCTATCCTTCACCGGCTTGTGTCCCTCGCCGAGACCTTCGAGCTCGACTGCCAGTCTTGCCATCAGCGTGTGCACGACGATCAGCGGCGAATGTACGCGGGAATGGGTGGACACGGCACGGACAACAAGCCCAGCTCGATGTTCCTCGCCCGCGTGTCTTGCCAGAGTTGCCACGGCCTCCCTTCCGAGGTTGAGGGCCATGCACAGATCAAGGTCGCGGGAGAGGCGAACTGCATGTCCTGCCACGGGATTCGTTACGCCAACATCCTCCCGTCCTGGCAACGGGAGATCGACAGGCGGCGATCAGAAGTGGCTACCGTCGTCACAACCGCCCGCCAGACTTTGGGGGGGGTGCCCGTACGCAGCCGGGCCGCCGTCGACAGCATGCTCAGACTCGCCGAAGAGAACATCGGCTTCGTGGAGCGCGGGAAAGGTGCACACAACATCGCATACGCAGATGAGCTGTTGCGCGCGTCTCTGGATCTCGTGCAGGATGCCGTAGAGGCCGGCCTGCCTTACTCGGTTGGGGACGTGAACCTCGGGCCTGCGATCGGCAGAAACGTCTGCCTACAATGTCACGTCGGCGTGGAAAGACAGAAAGGCTCTTTCGGCGGCACGGAGTTCGATCACGCGCCACACGTGCAACGCGCCGGCATCGAGTGCAACCAGTGCCACACGCCTTTGCAAGAGCACGGCGGCATCACGCTGGATTCTCCAGCCAATTGCAACGCCTGCCACCACCGGGCCATCGATCCTTTGAACTGCGCTCAGTGTCACCCGGGTCCGGGCGGTGCTCCGCCCCGACCGATCCCAACTACGATCGGAGATTTCCCTCACCAATCACACGTCGCATCAGGACTTCCCTGCTCGGGGTGTCACCGCGCGCCCCAGATGAGTGGCGCCCAGGTCGACTGCATGAACTGCCACCTTGTCCACCACCAAACGAAGAGCTCGTGCCTGAACTGCCACCGCGGCGGTGTACAGAAGATCCACCCACCTGTCGCGCACGATGGCTGCAAGATCTGTCACGGCGAGGACGCAGACTGGATCACCGGGTGGACTCGCCAAGTTTGCACCGTCTGCCATGCCGACAAAATCGAGCACAACGAACCGGCGGATTGCCACCTCTGCCATGATATGCCCGCGCTCAGCGAGGAGTGAGAAGCGCCGTCTATATGTTCATAACAATTGGCATTCCTGAAACCACCCTATGACATCTGACTCACGGGTGCCCATTGTGGGGCGATACGGCTCGTTTCAGCGGAGCAGGCTGGCCAGCTGCACTTGGGTCAACATAACCCCTTGCTGTGATGCTGGTCTTGGCACCTGCTGCCCGCTGTACGTACGGATCGAGCGGCGTTGTTGCCTGGAGCCTCAGATGCCACCATGGGTAGACAGAGCAAAGCGACTCCAGCAAGGCGCATCGGCATCGTTCTTGCCCCGAAGACGCCGTCAGAGCCTACCGATGCCGTCGTCCAATCAACTCGGAGGCGGATGTGTCACGCGCCCGTTGGAAACTGCCATCGTTCGGGGGGAATAAGGTGCCGCAGCAGGTACCCCGCCTGGTAGCCGTGTTTGCTCTGGCGGGCATAGGGCTTGTCGTCGCCCGGCATTATCTCGTTCCGGAGACATTCGGCGAAGTCGGTCACTATCGGGCAGCGGCCATCGACTCGATAGTGGTCCATGAGAAGAAGTTCGCCGGTCAGCAGGAGTGTTCGCTCTGCCACAGCGGCATCCAAGAACGTCGTCTGGCCTCGAACCACCGTGGCGTGGCTTGCGAGTCATGCCACGGCCCGGGAGCGGCCCATGTTGCCAACCCGGTTGAGATCAAGCCTTCGATTCCCCGGGAACGAGACTTCTGCCCGCGCTGTCACGCTTACAACCCCTCTCGCCCCACAGGCTTTCCGCAGATAGATCCGGTTGCACATAACGCAATGACACCGTGCGTAAGCTGCCACGACCCCCATGAGCCGGAGCCCCCGGTAGCGCCCGGAGCCTGCAGCGCCTGCCACGGCCAGATCGCGCGCCAGAAGGCCGTATCGCACCACGCCACATTGCCCTGCACGACGTGCCACGAGGCGCCCGAGGAGCACAAGACAGCACCTCGGACCGTGCGACCGAGCAAGCCCGCGGGCCGCAGTTTCTGTGGTGAGTGCCACGGGGAAGACGCCCAGAGCCCGCAGCACATACCGAGGATCAACCTACGAACTCACGATCCACAGCACGTGTGCTGGCAATGTCACTACCCCCACTATCCGGAGACCGAGTGATGTCGAAAGATGCCGATCTTTCGGCCAATACTCCTGACGCTGTCGAGGACAAGTCAGTTGATCGACGCGAGTTCCTGGGCGGTTGCCTGAAGGCGTGCGGCCTAGCGGCGCCGATCCTCCTGGGAGTTGTCAGGATTCCGACGCTGGATGCCCAAGAGACCGGCGCAGACGAGCACGATCCCACCGAGCACCTGTACGGCATGGGCATCGATGTCTCCAAGTGCATCGGGTGCGGCCAGTGCGTGGTGGCCTGCAAGACGGAGAACGATGTGCCGCTCGACCCTCACCTCTTCAACACCTGGGTCGAGCGCTACGTAATCCGCACCGACGATGAAGTGGAAGTGGACAGCCCAAACGGGGGGATGGAGGGCTTTCCGCCGGCGAACGGCGAAGGAGGTATTCGACGAACGTTCTTCGTACCGAAGCTGTGCAACCACTGCGATAACCCGCCCTGCGTACAGGTCTGCCCGGTCGGGGCGACATTCATTACGGAGGACGGGGTCGTCCTGGTGGACGATGAGTACTGCATCGGTTGCCGGTACTGCGTTCAGGCGTGCCCCTATGGTGCTCGGTGGATACACCCGGAGAAGCGTGTCGCAGCTAAGTGCACCTTCTGTTATCACCGCGTAGTCGATGGGCTTGTTCCAGCATGCGTCGAAGTATGCCCAACCGGTGCGAGGATCTTCGGCGAGGTCAAGCACCGCGCGACGCCGCTCGCCAGGTTCATGCGCTTCAACGATATCCAGGTCCTCAAGGCCCACCTGAACACGAGACCGAAGGCCTACTACGCCAACCTAGACGGCGAGGTGAGATAGTACGATGCAAGGGTACATCTACCCGAATGAGTTCGAACTCCATTGGGGAATCCTTGTCGTGCTCTACCCGTACGTGACGGGGCTCGTCGCGGGCGCTTTCATTCTCGCTTCGCTCGAGCGAGTCTTCAATGTGAAGGAGGTACAGCCCACCTACCGTTTGGCGCTGCTCACGGCCCTGGCTTTTCTCCTCGTGGCACCACTACCGTTGTTGGCGCACCTTGGTCACCCGCTCCGTTCGTACGAGATCTTCCTGACACCGAATCGCCAATCGGCGATGGCCATGTTCGGGTTCGTTTACGCCTGGTACCTGATGGTGGTGCTGCTCATCGAGATCTGGTTCGACTACAGGAAGGACTTGGTCCTTTGGGCTCGCCAGGAGAAGGGACCGAAGCGCTGGATCCACTACGCGTTGACTCTGGGAGTCACCGACCTGTCGGCGAGAGCGCTTAGATTCGACGATAGGGCCGGGCGCTGGATCACGATCATCGGTATTCCATCAGCTTTCCTACTGCACGGGTATGTAGGCTTCATTTTCGGGTCTATTAAGGCGAACCCGTGGTGGAGCAGCGTCCTGATGCCGGTTGTGTTCCTGTTCTCCGCAATCGTATCGGGCATCGCGCTTGTCATGCTCATATATATGCTGTCGAGCATGCTTCGCTGGAAGCCAGTGGATATGCGCTGTGCGGACAAGCTGGCAGCTTTTCTCTTCTACGCGATGGTTGTTGATGTGTCGCTGGAGATGCTCGACTTCATCCATCGGCTCTACGAATCGGAGGAGTCGATAGGGATCTTAACGCAGCTAATCGAGAGCCGACTCTTCATCAGCCTGATCGTCTTGCAGCTCGTTCTGGGGAGTCTGCTGCCGCTATCCCTTCTAGGTCTCACCTCGCCAGCCCTCAGCAAACGAAGTATCGTCAAAGTCCCCGATGAGTTGAGGCGTCTTATCTACCTAGTGGCCGCGGTCCTGGTACAGATCGGCATTTTCAGCATCCGATGGAACGTGGTGATCGGAGGGCAGTTATTCTCCAAGAGCCTGCGCGGCCTAACGGTTTATAGGCTCGATCTATTCGGATTGGAGGGACTCCTCATGGCCAGCGCTCTTCTGATACTGCCATTCATCATCCTGTGGATCCTGGTCAAGGTGCTGCCCCCGTGGCCAGATGCGGAGGCCAAGCTGCCGCAGACCGGGGACAGCTCCGCCTGAGGGCTCGGCCTTGTTAGCAGCTCAATACAGGATCCGGCGGCTTCGAAGCCGCCGGATTTGTTCTATACCGTTGGGTCGGCCGTGTAACCCAGGTAGGTCAGGATGATGATGTAGACGATGGCTGCAATGGCGACCCAGGTCACCATGCGGCTCGCTTCGCCGCGCGCTGTCTTCCGGTCCAAGAACGGCACAAGCAGCACTATCAGGCCAGCAATCCCAAAGCCCAGAATGCCGACGACCTCGCCCTCGAACCAGAGGATATGCGCCGGTAGGTACTTCAGCGTCTGGAACATAAACATGAAGTACCATTCGGGCTTGATGCCCGCCGGTGCCGGAGAAAACGGGTCAGCCTTTTCGCCCAACTCTGCCGGGAAGTAGGCAGCCAATGCCGCCAGGACCGCCAGCGCCGTCAGCCAGCCGACCAAGTCGCGGAGAAGGAAGTTGGGGAGGAACCGCATGACACCCTTCGGACCACCTTGCCGCTCGACATCGGGAGGCACACTCATGCCGTGCTTCTGGACCATGAACAGATGCACGCCCAGCATGATCGTCACTACCATAGGCAGCACCGCTACGTGGAACGCGTAGAACCGAGTGAGCGTGGCACCGGTGACGTCACTCCCGCCTCGGAGCACGCCGCCAATAAACGACCCGACAAACGGAACCACGTCGACGATCTGCGTACCGACCCTCGTCGCGAAGTAAGCCAACTCGTTCCATGGCAGCAGGTAGCCTGTAAAGCCGAAGGCCATCGCCAGACCCAGCAGCACGACCCCCGAGAACCAGGTGATCTCTCTCGGCTTCCGATAGGCCTTGAGCAGCAGCACGCTGAATAGATGTAGGAAGGCCGTGAAGATCATCAGATTCGCCGACCACGAGTGAATCGAGCGAATCAGCCAGCCGAACTGGACCTCGGCCATCAAGAACTGGATCGATTCGTACGCATCCTCCGCACTCGGCCGGTAGTAGAAGAGCAGGAGAATCCCGGTAGCCACCTGGATCAAGAACAAGAACAGGGTCATTCCCCCCAGGTAGTACCAGATCGTGTGGCGATGGACCGGTACTTCCTTCTTCTCAGCCAGCTTCCCTACATCGGCGAGGCCCAACCGGTCGTCGAGCCACTCCCAGATCTTCCCGAACCGCTCTCCACGCATCACCATGGTTACACGTCCCTGCTCACGACGATCTGGCCCTCCCTAACGTTTACGGCGTAGATCTCGAGTGGCCCGGGTGGCGGCCCCTCGATGTTTCGGCCATTCAGATCGAAGTGTCCGTTGTGGCAAGCACACCAAACACGGCTGAGGTCATCCCGGTACTGCACGATGCAGCCCAGGTGTGGACACGCTGCAGAGAACGCCCGTAGTTCCCCCGAGGGAGTGCGCACCAGAATGCCCGGCTGGTTGCCGAACTTGAAGATCTGCCCCGAGTTAGGCGGGATGTCCTCCGGTCCGATCGACAGCGTGACGCTTGCCGCAGCAGACTCGCCAGATTCGGGGGGAATCAAGTACCGCCCGATAGGGTACATGACCGCTGCCAGCAAGCCGCCGACTCCGGTACCGAGAATCCAGTTGACGAAACCGCGGCGGCTCTGCCGTGCCCGTCCCCCGTTATCCGCCATTCGGTGCTCCTCCAGAAGAGATGGTTGACCCGATCACTCGGGCTTCGATTCGAGTTGCCGTATCTTCAATACTAGACCGACGATGAGCACGAGGATGATGCTGACCGAGACAGCCAGGCCTATGCGTCGAAACTGCAGCTCATCCATGGCATCTTGCCCGCGAGCATAGGCCTGTGCCGTCACCTCCAACCCGCCCTCTACCTCCTCCTTCACGTTGTCAACGGAGAAGCTGTGCACGGCCGTGCGCGCGCTTACCAAGGACGTCGTAGCGGCGTTGAGATCGAATTGGGCCTGGCTGACCTCCATGCCCGCGTGTTCCGCACGCGATAGAATCGAATCGGCCTTGAGCACCTCGACGCTCAGAGAATCGATGAGCCCCCGCATCTCAGTGGCGGTTCTGCCGCCTGTGGAGCTTTCGCTGTGGCAGCGAGAGCAGACGGCACCCTCTTCCAGGCCCAGCAGGTCGTCACCCGTCTCCACGATCTCGTGGTTGCCATGACACGTCGCGCAGCCGGGGTTTCCCAGCATAGCAAAGATCTGGGAGTGCAAGCTCTCGTTGAACTGGCTTGCCATCACCGTGTGACACTGCCCGCACACATTGCCGACCCACGACACGCCGGGCGGAGCCGCCCCGTGGTTGCCGTGGCAATCGTTGCACGTCGGAGCCGACAGGTCACCTTCCTCCGACATCATCCGCCAGTGAACGCTGCGCTGATATTTCTCGTGCTGGTCTACGGGAAGCGTGTACGGTGCCATGTATTCCTGGTCGGCATGACAGCCGGAGCAGGTCTCAGCCAGGTTGAGCGGAAACACGCTCGAACTCGGGTCCGAAGGCGGCTTGATCGAGTGCGCCGGGTGACAGCTCGCACAGGTCGCCACGCGTTGGTCCCCACGCTCGAATAGCTGGAATCCGTGCACGGACGTACGGTACTCGGCCACCTGATCCACTCGAAGCGAGGGATTGTACCGCCGCATGAACTCAGCATCGGAATGGCAGCGGCCGCAGATAGTGACGATCTCCTGCCCGCTCGGAACTCCCACGTACCCCCTGGCTGGGTCCATCGCCGCTAGCCCTGCTTCCTGCGCATCGCCTCCGTGGCAAGACACGCAGTTGAACCCTTCGGCAGCGTGGACATCATCGGCGAATGCCTCCACGGGTCCGGAGAGCCTCGAATCACTCAAGGCCGCGTGGCACGCCACGCAACTCTCCTCGGATGCCTGCCCCACTATACGAGTTGGCAGGAACAGCGAACCCGTTCCTGCCAACAGGAGAATGACCAGCTTGCGTAAGCTCATCTTTGATTTTCGGTCGAGGTCTGCATGAACGCGGTGACGTCAGCCATTTCCCTCGCCGTGAACTTTGGCCAAGGAAACCCCAGGCTGTCCGCGGCTTCCATCTGTCCCGAGTGGTTCCACAACGAGGCGATGGCCTCGGACGGAGAACTCATACCCGTCCGCAGCCCCAGGTCGGATGCCGTCGTACCGCCCCTTCCCTCCAACAAATGGCAAGCCAAGCAACCCTTTGCCTCGAACAATTCGCGCCCAGATTGAGCGTCACCCGGCTCTGAGAAGTACTGAACCGAGTACAGGTAAGCGACCAGGTCGGCCATCTCGCCTGCGCCGAGCTGAGGCACGTCTGCATCACGAGCTTTCATCGCCTTCGCCATCGCCGGGCCCTTGTTCCACATCGCCGCCGCGAACTCCGTGAGCCCCCACTGCCGACCGCGCTTGGCGAGATCCGGAGCGATACGGCCGCCAACGCCTTGAACGCTGTGGCACTCGACGCAGCTCTTTTCGGTGAACAGGACACGACCTTCCTCTGCGTTCCCCGGCAATACGTACAAAGGCCCCCCAAGCTGTGCCGGCGATGCCGACTCCAGATAGGAGATGAGGTCGGTGAGCTCCGACCCCGTGAAGCTCGCGCGCGCGACGCCCTTCTCTTCCATGATGCCCGCCATGCCCGGACCGTGATTCCACATCGAGGCCGCGACAAGGATGGGCGACCCGTACTGTCCCAAGTGATCCAGGCCAGGACCTACGACACCTCCGTAGACTCCGACCTGGTGGCAGACCACACACTTCTTCTTCACGAACAGCTGCTTGCCAACCTCCACATCGCCCGGTGGTTCGAAGTAGTCGAGCGTGAACAGGAACGCGATCAAGTCGCCGGCCTCGCGCTCGCTCATTTCCGGCCGCTCGACCCCGTGTTCCTGCATGGCCGCGCCCATGGCAGGGATGTGATTCCACATCGTCGCGGCGAGCTCGTGGAACGACCGCCGACGCGCGATGTGTCCGAGGTCGCGTCCGATCGTTCCACCCAACCCGTTCACCGCGTGGCACTTCACGCAGCCCTTCTCGCCGAACACCTGAGAGCCCGCCATCGGGTTCTGTGTCAGCCCGCCGCGCTGCTGCGCGGCAGCCCATTCCGAGGCCCAGAACACTGCCGACAGAGCCATGACCAGCCGCAAAGTCGGCACGCCGAAGTTATTGCCTGGCGATAGTTTACTGCTCATGGTCGCCCCCTGATCCATAGGGCCACGCGACCGCACGCCCGCGGTCGCACTTCTATTTTGCAGACTCTCGGATAGTCACAGAAAGGCACCTTAAAAATAGCGCCCCCAGATGCCTCGGGCCAGTCGCATACGCGAAGCCGCCGGGCGAGCTGAACGCTGCCCGGCGACCGAAACCGTAAACAAGATTACGGTGTGATGTCAGGGAAGCTGCCCAGAGAAATGACAGAGCAGGCAGAATCCCTTGTTCTTGTCCTGCAGATGCTTGGCATCGAAATCCGGGCCGTGCGGATTGATGTTGCGCCCAGCCTTGGCCGAGTGACACGCCAGGCAATCCTGCTGGGCATGGCACGCGGCGCAGCTCTCGAGCCCCTGCCGTGCGGCTTGGCCATGTCCGAACTGGAAGTTCGGGCTCTCGTTGTGGAAGCCAGTGTCGGTGCGGCCGTCCCGGCTCGCGGCTCCGAGGCTCGCGTGACAGCTTCGGCAAAACACCTCGGGGTTATGACACGACGCGCACTCGGTTTCCTGGTTGAACGCCGCCGCTGAATGCTGCTGCATGAAGTTCAGCGGGTGATAGGTGTCGACGCCCGTACGATAGGTCGCGTCCTTGGATCGCTCGAGCGTCTCCGAGCCGAGGTGGCAACTCTGACACTGCTGTTCCACCACGTGGCAAGTCGTGCAGGTCTCGGTCGCTCCGGCGGCGGCCGCCTTGTGATTGTCGAGCCAGAACGGTGTATGGCTCGCCGGCGCCGGCCAGATCTTTCTGGCCACATAGTCCGCGACCTCGGAGCTTGGCTCCAACGCCTGGATGGCCGGCACGTCCTGCGCGTTGACGTGGCAACCGCTGCAGTAGTCGCGCGCGTGGCAGACCCCGCACATCTGGATGTTCTGCTGGGCCTGGCCCCCGTGGTCTAACAGGAACTCGGCGATCTGGTGGTTGTCCGGTTTCGGCATCTGCCCCGTCTGCGCCACGCTGCTTTCGGCGACGGTCGCGATCAGAGCGACTACCAGCAGCGCCGCGAAAGTCGTCGCATGGTACCTCACGGTGTCCTCCCGGGCTCAGAGCCCAAGTAGTAGGAGAATCCCAGAGCGCCGCGCAGCTGACTCCAGTCGCGCATGGCGCCGTTGTTGCGGCGATCGTGCTCGTAGGTGTCCACCGAGAACCAGACCGTACCTGGCCGGGTCCTCCAACGAATGTCGCCGCCGATTCCCCAGACGCGTCCTTCATCGACCCGGAACTCCTCGAGCTGCTGGAACGCCGAGAAGCGGAGCCCTAGCGACAGCTGGTCGTGCGGTCGCATGCCCACTCGCAGATCACCCGAGTTGAGCGCCGCGCCGAAGCCCCAGTTCCTCCAATAGCCGCCGTCGATGTCCCACTCGACGCCGAGCCAATTACCGGGACGCCAGGAGAGGTAGCCACCCACTCGCCAGTCGCGATCCGTCGTCGCGAAGAAGGGCACCTCCGCCTCGGTCTTGCCGTACTGCCGCCGCTCGACCTCGATCTTGATAGATAGGCGGTCAACCGGGTAGACGGCCGTGGCAACGCCCCATCCGGTATAGGGCACCGGACTGAACGCCAGCCAGATCGTCTGCAGGCTGAACACCGGGCGGTAGCGGAAGAGCCGGCCCTCCAAGTACACCTGAGGGATAACGTTCCAACCCGCGGTCAGGCCGGCCTTTCCCCACCAGTTGGCGGCGAGGTCGTAATCGGCGTGTCCCAACAGCGAAACCTCTGGGATCGGATAGTAGGTCGCCTCGAACGCGACACGCTCCGTGCTGATACCTGACCGGTCCGTTGGGATCTCGCGCTGGTAGATCGCCTCGAGCGACGAATTGCGTGTAGGCCGGGCCGAACCGCGGAAGCCTAACAGGTAGTTGCGCTTCTGCGGTTGGAAGGCGCCCAGCGAGGCGAACTCGTCATACGCCTCCAGGCTGGTGCTCCACCAGTCGGGAAAGCGTGCGATCGCCGAGCCGCCGTCATATCCGTAGAAACCGAGGCCGCTGACCTGGTAGTCCCGCCCGACCCTCACACGGAAACTCCGCCGGTTCAACTCCAAGTAGCCGGCGAGCAGATCGAAGTTGTCATCGACCCGAGGCCAGAACTTCTCGCCGCCCAAAGAGGTACGGAACCGGGTGCTCACGTAGCCACGCAACCCCTCGATCCCGAGCCCGAAGATGTTCAGATCGACGTCCAACACCGCCGGAGCGGAGTTGGCAACGAAACCCGACTTGTAGAAGTAGCAATGAGACGCACCGGTCGAGCAGGTGACCAAGGTGTCGCCGACCATGCGCTGAGTCCCGGATCCCGATGTAGACTCGACCGCAACGCTGTCGCGTACCAACGTCATCGCCTCTACATACTGCACACGCGTGGAGACGCGGCTTCGCCACTGCTGCGCTTGGAGGCTTTGTGCACCCCAGCCACCCCAGACTACAGCACCGACCAAACACGCGACTCCAAAGCGCCACGTATGGCGCTGCGGCCCGAGGCGCGTCGGAGATAGGCCTGAGACCCTCACGTTATCCCTCCAAATCCCGGATTAGTGGTGGGAACGATTCCAAAAGCATAGCCATGCCATTTGCGGGCAGATAGCCCGCCAACCCGAAGCCAGCCAACACTTAGACTAGGGTCCAAGATTGTAGAACTCGATCACCGCTTCGATCGACGCCTCGAGCAGCGCCTGTAACAACCACGGGTTGTGGGCGCCGTTCCCGCTGGCCTTGTGGGCCGAGACTTCGACACCGAAGACCTCAAAATCGCTCCAGTGGGTGCGTTCGGAAGTGTAGGCCAACTGAGCGTTGAACAGAGCCCCTTCCGCCACGGTCACCAATTCGTCCGACGGATCGAGCTCGGTCGGGTCACCCATCGCGACGACCATCGGCAACAGCCCGGCGTCCGTCGCGTCCATGACCTGGTTCTGGTCGCTGTCCACCCACAGCTGGTCCAGCCATCCGTTCAGCTCGCCCAAGAACTTCTCGTAGTCCGCCAGCGCGGCCTCTTCGCTGCCGTGGCACTCGGCGCACGCCCGGAAGTCACGCTCGTCGTCCGCGCACGGACCATCCGCAGGCAGCCCGTTCTCGTCCAGACACGATATCGCCTCGAACCGGTGGCCGACGGACTGGAAGAATTCCGGCTCGGTGACTACGAACGTGGTCACGTGGCACGTCACGCAAAGCCCCGGATTAGCCAAGCCCGCGTGGGCGTTCACGACGGGCGACTCGAAGCCGGCGGGCCGCCAGCCCACGTCCTCGTCCAGGAGCAGTAGCCCCTGCGCCGCATGCGGTCCACGCCTGCTGGGCGGCTGACCTCGGTTTGCATGACACCTCACACATAGGTGATCCAGCGACGAGACCTCTACGTCGCCGCGCAGATTGCTAGGATACTCCGTTCCATGCGGATCGTGGCAGACGACGCAGACGATCGGCATCAAATCCTCGCCGTCCTTCTCGAGGTAGTTCGACGTCTCGTAGAACTTCAGCACCAGCGCCGTTCTCCCCTCGTGGCAAGCAGCGCAGTCCTCCCGTCCGGCGGGGTACGCGTTCAACTGGCTGTGGCGCGACTCCTGCCACTGTTCGACGAACGGGTGGTGCGCGCCGTTATGGCATTCGCCGCAACCGGTGGTCGCATCAACATCCGCCTCGATCGAGCAGAGCGGTGCATTCTCGACCGTCGGGTTGTTCACGTGGTCCCAACCCGGCCCGTGGCACGACTCACACTGGACGTCGAGATACCGATTGTCCTTCACAAGTACCCAGCCGGCGTCGCCTTCAATCGGGTTTCCGTTCTCCGAGACCGTGTGGCAGGCCTCGCAGTAGTCCGCGGCATGATCGCTCGACTGCAAGCCCTCCCACGCGTGGCTGTGACCAGTCGACGCCCAGCCCGCCTGGAACGTCGCGTGGCAGTTTCCGCACGAGGTCTGCTTGTTCTCCACGGGCTTGATATAGCCAACGAAGTTGTTGGTTGTCTCCGTAGGCTCATCGGAAAACGGCTTGTCCACGAAGACGGTGTCCTTATCGACACACCCCACGAGGACACCCATTGTGAGCCCCACCAACACGCTAATGTGCAAGGCTCGATGGTGTGTAGCTCTGTCCCTCACAGCTCGCCTCCAGAGTATCGGTTACAGACTGAACTACTGGTTCGGGTAATGGGCGGGACGATGTTCCCGTCTATTCTGGAAAGCCTCGCGGTCACATACTGCCGCAACCTCGAAGGCAATCTCGTCTAGGCTCACGTTCTCAAGTCCGCCTTCGGCGAACAGCATATTCTCACACACCAGGGCTAATGTGCTACACCATTATCAACGGTGATTCTGATTAGCTGCTATTATACGGCCGTACTCACAATGCGCAACACCTTCCCGGGACAGGAGAGCCCGTGCAGCATCTTGAGCCGAGCAGATACTGAACGTAAGCATGGCCCAGGCGCTGTGAACTCCGACTGCCATCCTCTGGGTGGGACATCCAGGGCAATCCTGAGCGCTCATCCGCCAATTTACTCACCACGCAAGCGTGGGAGGGTTAACAAGAACTGGTACGAGTATTATTGACCCACCCGCGATGGGTAACAATGCCCCAAAGAGGGCGGTCCGGCACGACACCCTGAGGGCACCCCCCCTAGGAGGGTGGCTATATGCTTTAAAATGAGCCGCATCCAAGGAGGACCCCTGAGGTGCCACGCCGCCTCTCTTGGAATAGTTGCTGCTAGACAACCCCCGTAGTGCCCAAAAAGGTATGTTCTCAACCGCGCCGACGGCTCGGTTGCTTTGTTATTGTTACAGCAGGAGATAAACGATGGAGAGACGTAATTGGTTAGGACTGGCAGTTGCGCTGTCCCTGGCCTTCGCCTCGGTCGGTTGTGAAGGCGACCAGGGGCCGCAGGGCCCCCCGGGAGAGCCGGGGGAACCGGGACAGGATTTCAGCCAGTACACGTACCAGGGCAACTTCGGTGAGGCGTGCAACCACTGTCACGCCACCAACGTCGGCAACGTGTTCACGACGAACCACCGTTTTGCCTACGACGACCTCGGGGACAGCCAGGGTAACCTATACTGCCTCCAGTGTCACACGACGGGCTTCGACTCCCACGTTGAGTTCGGCGACACCGCGATCGCTGACGAGAACCGTGGTCCCGACGAGAACGGCTACGACGACTACTACGGCGTCGACACGGAAGAGGCGGCCGAGCGCCGGCTGGCCCTCGAGGGCGTGCAGTGCGAGTCGTGCCACGGTCCGATGGGTCCCGACTTCAACGCGCACAAGCCCGACATCTCGTTCTCGACGCACATCGACCCAGCCACCGGCGAGTCTACCTCGCTGTGCGTCAAGTGCCACACGACCCAGGTCGGGGAGTGGGCCGAGTCGGGGCACGCGAACGCCGCGGGGGGAGATATCGATGCCTTCAACCAGGAACACTACGCGCACGTCGGGTCGTGCCAGGGTTGCCACACCTCGGAGGGCTTCATCAAGAACAAAGACCCGCGGTACGCGACCTACGACTTTGGGCACGAGGTGAGCTTCATCGGTTGCCCAACCTGTCACGACCCACACATGGGCGAGGCTGCGGGCAACTACGCGCAGCTGCGCGACACAAGCGCGGTGGCAGTCCTGTACAGCTACCCCTGGCTAGAGGACGATCCGGAGGTCCCGCGGATGGAGGGCTACGGCGCCGCCCAGACCTGCGCCCAGTGCCACCACGGCCGGCGCGACACGGACAACGTTGAGGGCCAGATCGCGAACGGGTACGCCCACTTCGGCCCGCACCTGAGCCCGCAGATGGACATGTTCATCGGCGCTGGCTCATACCAGATCCGGGATCCCGCCTACGTGTATGATGGCGACCACGGGCACCAGGACATCAACGACGGCTGCGTGAAGTGCCACATGGTGCGCAAGACCGAGATGCACGGTGAAGTAGTGGACCACGCGTTCCACACGTGGCAGCCGACGGTCGGCAACTGCGAGCCCTGTCACATCGGTATTCCCGACTTCAACGTCAGCGGCGTGCAAACGACCGTTCAGGAGAAGCTGGACGAGCTGGCGGCGCTGTTCGGTTACGTCGACTGGCACGACCTCGAGACCAACTGGGACAGCGAGGCTGCGGGCGTACTGGTCTGGGAGCGCGAGGCGATCTACGCCGGCTTCTTCGTCTACGAGGACGGTAGCATGGGCATCCACAACCCGACCTACGCCTTGTCGCTGCTTGGGAACGCGATCGCGTACGCAAGGGCCAACCAGCCGCCGCCGGCGACCAACTAAGGCGGAGGAAGCGGAGCAAGATTTCGTCCAGCAGGCCAACGCGGATCTGCAATCGAGACCGGAAGCCACCGCGGCTTCCGGTCTCTCTCTTTCTAGCTAGGCCCGGGCGCCCGATCCGCTAGCGTTGCGGGAACACGGCCGACTATATTGCCGTTCTCCGGTGACAAGAACTGACGTTTCTGGCGAATTCTCAGCTTCTAATAGGGAGGTGACGAACAATGTCTAGGTCGCTCTGTCTCCTCCTAGGCGCAGCGGTTGTTTCGGCGTGCAGCGGTGGCTCCGGCGTGCCCCGACACTTCGCCGTGCCGGAGGGCGCGCAGAATCCCATCGTGATCGAATACAGCGGAGCCACGGTGGCGCAGGTCACGAACATGGTCGCCAAGGTGTGCTCGGACGTCCCTATCTCCACCGCTCAGGTCCGCCCCAACGACGGCTACGTCGAGACGCGCTGGGCCGATGTCGGCAGTTTCGGCCTGGGAAGCCAGGCGGAGATGTTACCGCCACAGGAGAGCGCCGTGATCTTCGCCTTCCAGATCAAGGGTAGCGAGAATCAGGGTGTTCTTCATATCGCCGGTTTCTATCAGCCAACCCGGCCGAGCGGCACGGCGGAGCAGCGAGATAGCCGATACGACCGACTGCTACCGACGGGCCATCCCGGCTATCAGCTGGCGCTTCAGCTCGATTACAGGACAAAGAGAGAGTTTACGGCGAACGGGATAACGTTCAGCGGGCAGGAGCAAGAAGAAGGTCAGTAAGAGCGCTGTGCAGATCAACCCGCGCTCCGACCAGACTCAGCTACACAGTTATACACCGGCGCTCTGCGTGACCACGTTCTTGCCACTGCGCTTGGACGCGTAGAGCGCCCGGTCGGCATTGGCCACGAGGCCGTCGTAGTCCCTGCCATCATCCGGATAGCACGCCACTCCCAACGAGACCGTCGCCCCGGCGCAACTGTCGCTGCTGGACACGGCTCCCCGCAGCCGCTCGGCCAGCGTACCGGCCTGGTCCCGATCCGTCTCCGGGAGCAAGATGATGAACTCGTCGCCACCCCAGCGGCATACGAGGTCGCTCCCTCTCAGTTCGGTGGCAAGAGCAGAGCCGATCGCGGTCAGCGTGTGGTCGGCCTGCACGTGACCGTATCGATCGTTGATGTCCTTGAAGTCGTCCACATCGGCGAACACGATCGAGAACGGCCTGCCGGTCCGGTCGCTACGCTTGAGCTCCGAGGCTAGGGCTTCGCGGAAGCGGCGCGAGTTCCCCAGACCCGTCAACGTATCGGTCAGCGCCTGCTTCTCGATCTCCGCCTGGAACGCGCTAAAATAGCCCTCCGCGATAGCGAAAAGGACTCTGTCGATGCAGCGGTTGAGGCGGGTCATCAGATCGAAGAACGGGCGGTCGCTCTCGCGGAAGACATCTCGTGATGCAAGGATCATCGCCTGGCGCAGCCGCATGTATGCTTCCAGCGCGCTGGTGAGTGAGCCTCCCGCCTGCACGTGCTTCTCCGCGATCCGCCGGCCGATCTGCTGGTTGTCGCCGCCGCCCATGAACTCGCGGTAGCTCCACGGGTCCTCGAGCACGGCGGCGACACCCTTCACCAGAGCTTCGACATCCTTCTCCAGACGACCGGCTGGGAAGGGTTCGCCGCGCTCCGACAGTCGACGCCGGAAGGAGGCGGCCCAGTGCTCCGCCATCTCTCCGGTGTCTTGCTTGAGAGCATCGGCAGCCTTGGTGAAAACGGCTTCGTAGGGGCGTTCGGTCGACCGACTCATCGAGTCTCCAGTAGCGATTTCGGCCCTGTTCCCGACAGGCAAACGGTGGGTGAGCCCGTCCCCGTATTCAACATTGATCAGCGTAGGCGGTCAAGACAATACCTCCGTCAATACGGAAACGCGGTCAACATCACAGCAGCCGCAGCTCCCGCCAGTGTAGCGACCCAGTTGACGGCATCGTTATCCAGTCCCGGCACGCCTGAGACCCTGTCCGCTCGGACTCCGCAGCCGTCGTGCCGAGCCACCTCTGGTGACGCCCCGCACTGAGGACAGCGGTATTCGGCCTGGATGGCGGCACCGAGCAGCGAGTCAAGAACCGACCCGGCGAAGCCGGCGATGGTAACCGCGGCCACCGTGCGGCCGGCGACTCCCGCCAGCAGCAAGCTCCCCGCTGTTCCCACAGCCAAAGCGCCGCAGATCGCCGCCACGCTGCCGGCGATCGAGACCGCTCCCGAAGTGCCCGCTGGCTGCGGCCGCAGCGTGAGAATTGACCGCGGCCTCTTCCCCCAGCGAACCCCGATCTCCGTGGCCCACGTATCGGCGGTGGCCGCGGCCGTCGCACCAAGGAACGCCACAGCGCCATACGCGGCGTGCCCGGATATCGCGGCCGTCGCCGCCGCCACCGAACCGTTTGCCAGCACCTGGCGAGCGCCTCGCGCGCTCCGCTCGCCGGAGGGCGGGAGCGCTGAAAGGGCCGACGAGGTGACGAAGAACAGTACCAGCACCATCGCGGCACCGATCCCAGCGAAGCCCAGTACAACCGTGCCAACTACGGTAGCCGCGACGGACCCGCTCGCTCGCAACGCACCGAAGCGCCAAGCCGAAATCGACACGGCTGCAGCAGCAAAAACGGCTATTGCCAGGTCAACCCACAGGTCGCTCTCCACTCTCCTCGACTCCTATGGAAGGAGGGCCCCGTCTTGCGACGGTGCGTGTGGCGCTTATTCTCGGATCGAT
>JBDHHL010000038.1:0-16719 GCA_039589375.1 Gemmatimonadota bacterium
CAGCTTCGACTGCGCGTTCTCGAGCTGCGCCTTCGCCAGCGTTAGGTCCGCTTCGGCCTGACGCAGCGTCGCCTGCGGCACCCGCGGGTCCACCCGGACCATCAGCTCGCCGGCGCCAACCGCGTCGCCCGTCTCGACCCTGATATCGAAGATCTCTCCGGATGCCTTCGACTTGACTTCCACGGTTTTGATCGGCTCGACGGAGCCGGCCGCGCTGGCCGATACCACTATGTTCCGGGGTGATACCGGTTCCATCCGATAGACCGGGACCATCACTTCTTCGCCGTTCTTCATAAATTGGAACGCGACCACGGCGATCGCCACGACCACGACGGCTATGATTCCTATGCGCTTCATGCGACTTCCTCAGTTATGACCAATCGTTCGGTTAAGCCGTCCGGAAAGTACATCGGGCGGCTCGCAACGTACATGTTGCCAGTTACAGCTCTCTGCCTATCAGGGCCTCGATCTGAGCCTTGGCCACCAGGTAATCCAGGCGAGCCTGAATGACGTCGACCTCCGCCTGGTCCAGGTTGATCTGCGAGGTGAGTACGTCCAGGATCGTGGCCGCCCCGAGGCGGTAGCGTTCCTGCTGCACGCGGAGGTCCTCGCCGGAGGCCGTGCGGCTTGCCAGCGCGATCTCGAGTCGCGTCTCGGCCGCTGTGAGTCCGGCCAGCTGCTGGGTCAGCTGCGCGTTCACCTGCCTGCGGGCGTCGTCGGCCTGGGCCCGTGCGTTGTCCCGGCTCACGGCGCTGCGGGTGCGATTGGATTCCCGGGTGAATCCGTTGAACAGCGGCCACGAGGCGCTCACACGGGCGGTCCAGCTGGGGTTCCAGTCGAAGAACTCGTTGCCCGCCCAGGACCTGGAGTAAGACGCGGTAACTCGCGGCAAGTATTGTCCGAAGGAGGCCTTGTGCTGCGCTTCGGCCGCTCTCGCCTGCGCGTCGGCCTGATAGATGGCGGGAGATTGGGCCAGTGCCTCCTGCCGAATCGACGCTGTATCGATCTCGGAAATGATGAGCAATCGATCGTCGAAGACCGCGCTCACGCTGCCATCGACTCCGATCAGTCGCGCCAGGTTCGCTCCGGCGGTGGCGAGCTGGGTCTCCGCGTTGAGCTTCTGCAGCCTAGCGTTGGCGACCTCGACGCTCGAGCGCAGAGTGTCGGACCGGGTCGCGGTGCCGGCGGCCAGCTTTTCCTTGGCGACCTTCAGCTGCTCCCGCGCCCGCTCGATGCGCGTGTCGGAGACTCGGGCCAGCTCGTCGGCAGCCAGCGCGCTGAAGAAGGCCTGCTTGACCTGGAGCATGACCTGAAACCGTTGATTGACCAGAGAAGCGCCGGCGGCCGTGGCGTCGGCGCCAGCGGCCTTTCCGTCGTACAGCCGGCTGAGTCCGTCGAACACCACCATGCTGGCGCTGATGTTGGCCGAGTAGGATTGCGACGACCCTATGACAGTACGCTGGGTATTCTGGTCGAATCGGGTGGTGGAATTGCTGCTGAAACCGGAGCCCATGCTGATGTTCGGCAACCAAGTGCCAACGTTTTCTCGCTTCGAGGCGGCCGTCGAGGTCACCTGGCCGCGGGCCTGCACCATCGCCGGTTGCACCTGAAGCGCCATCTCGATGGCGTTCTCTAGGGTCACAGCCTGCACTTGGGCGGCGGCGGGATCCGCCGTGGCCACCGCTGCCAGCAGCAACAGGCCGCAGCCGCTAATCGTTTTCTTTCCTAGCACTTTCCCTGTCTCCACTGCTCTTGTCGCTGTCAGGTGAAGGCGCACTCGCCGCCTCACGCCTCTTACAAGGCTTGCAGGGTCCCCAGCTTGGACAACAGCCGGGGCCGGGGGACCAAGTCTGCGTTCTTCTTACCTCTAATACAGTTGACAGGCCCCAGGCGTTGAGCGTTACCGGACCGCCAGGACCCGGCACGCTGGACATATCGCGGTTCTCTGCCCCAGGTTTCCGAGATCGAGGGCAGGTCGGTAAGGCGCGGTGGGTTGGGCCTGGTCCACCGGCTAATCATCGGCGAAGGAGAGGACATGTTCTATCGTCGCGTTGCCCGTAGGTGTCTCTGTCTATTAGCCGTCGTGGCAGTGCTCGTCCCGGCCTCCGATATGCGTGCGCAGGAGCGAGTCGAAGATCCCCTGCACAGCATCACCGAAGCCGAGCTGTGGGACCATATCCACTACCTCGCCTCCGACTTCCTCGAGGGACGCGATACCGGCAAGGAGGGCTACAGACTGGCGGCGGAGTACGCGGCCATACATTTGCGCGCCGCTGGCCTCGAGCCGATGTTGGCTGACTCGTCCGGAGCGCCGTCGTTTTTCCAGCCGATCGCTTTCGAGAGCGCGAACGTCAGCGGCGAGAGCGCCATGCGGACCACTGTGGGAGGATCTGAGAAGAGCTACCGTCTGGGTGAGGAGTTCCTCGCCCTGCAGATCTTCTCGGGCGGCGAGTTGAGCGTCGAACAGACGCCGATATTTCTGGGGTACGGCATCGAAGTACCCGAGCATGGCTGGAACGACTATGAAGGTATTGACGTGGCGGGGAGGATCGCGGTGATCGTCCCCGGTGCTCCCAGCCGGAATGGCGAATCGGTGTTGCCGGAAGAGCAGCACAGCGTGTATAGCAGCCTCGGGCGCAGCGCGAACGCGCGAGTGATGTCTGCCGTCAGTCACGGGGTGTCTGCCCTCATCGTGGTCGTCGATTCCGGATCGACCTCGCTCTGGAACGAGGTGGCCACCATGATGGGTCGGCCTTCTGTGCGACCGTCGCCGTCGGGTACGGCGGAGGAGGGCGGTCCGAGATCTTCCCCCTGGATCATCTTGATCAGGGCGGAGGAGGCGGTGGACCTTCTGTCGGGGACCGGTTACGACCCTGTGTCCGGAACCGGACCCTACGCGCCAGGTCCTCTGGACGGCGTCCGCGTCTCGTTGGATTTGAAGCAGGACCGGGAACCCGCGTTCTCCGCGCGCAACGTAGTCGCTCTGCTGCCCGGGACCGACTCGGTCCTCAAAGACGAGTACATCGTGGTGACCGCTCACCTCGACCACGTGGGGATACGGAACGGGCAGATCTATAACGGCGCCGACGACAACGCCAGCGGCAGCGCGGCGGTGCTGGAGGCGGCGGAGGCCGCAGCGATGGAACCGGCGAAGCGCTCGAAAATCTTCGTGTTGCTGACTGCCGAGGAGAAGGGACTGCTCGGCGCCATGTACTTCGCCGACAACCCGCCCGTCCCGATCGAGAACATCGTCCTCAACATCAACCTCGACATGGTGGGGCGGAACTCGCCCGGCTGGCCCGAGTCACTGCTCGCCATGGGCTCGGAGAACCGGCGGCCCGAGCTGCTCGAGCTGATCAGGGACGTCAACTCGCGGGTGGGAGCGAACCTGGATTGGAGGCTGAACGAGGGGAGCGATCCTCACGCCCACGTCCAGAGGAGCGACCAACTGGCGTTCATGCAGAAGGGAATCCCGGCCATCCTGATCACCCGGGGGTTCATGGGTCCGGACTACCACCGGCCGTCCGACGACCCGGAGACGATCAACTATCCGAAGGTGGTCCAGGCTGCCAGGCTCGCCTACGCACTGGCCGCGGAGGCCGGGAACAGGGAGGTCCTGTTCGAGAGGGATTAGTCTCTTACGTCTACAGAGCGACAACGGGGATGCCAGCCGTACCGCGTATGGACATCCAGATCGTTACGCCAGACTCCATCCTGTACTGAATCGAATGCGGAGAATGAGCGCCACAGCTGCAAGACTACCGAGCCTCTTTATCAAAGCAACCCTGTCATGACTTCACGACCCGGTACTGTGCCGTCGTTCCCAGTAAGCGTTTATAGATGTCACCAGGAGTGTCACGATGGCGATAGGAATGGCGAAGAACTTCATAATTGTGAGGTAGGTTGGCATCGCTTCGTGCTGCAGCGCGTTCAATAGCACGTACGTTACGAACGCCAGGTAGATCGTCAACAAGAAAGCTCCTTCCCACCGGGCAATCCGGTATCCGGTAAGGCTAATCGGTAAGCATGCTAAAGCGACGGCAATCATGACGGGAATATCTAGGCGCAACGCCACAGGTGGCACCGGAATACTCGCGGGCGCGATAACACCCGTCACTCCCAACACGCCCAGAATGTTGGCGATGTTGCTGCCGACGACATTACCGACGGCGATATCCCGCTCACCACGTAGGCTCGCCACGACGGAGGTTGCTGCTTCAGGCAGAGATGTTCCGGCAGCGACGATCGTCAAGCCCACGATCAGTTTGCTGACCCCGAGTGCTTCGGCGATGGCCACGGATCCATCTACCAGCCACCGGGAACCGAGAGTTAGTAGCCCCAGCCCCGCCAGGATGAAGAGAACGTTTGCGGGCGTCCTGCCGGAACGCCGGGTGTGCCCAATTGGAGGCACATCTTCACGGTTCGGCTGTTCGGCTCTCTGTGTTGGCCGGATTGACCAGCCTGTGTACACAACCATGCCTGCGAGCAGGATGAGTCCGTCGGTGAGGCTAATCTCACCATCCAGGCTGAGCACCAGGAGCAGTACAGAGACAGCGATCATTAGCGGCATGTCACGGCGCACTATTTGTCGAGCCACAACGAGAGGTGCCACGAGGGCTGACAATCCCAGAATCACTAGGATGTTGAAGATGTTGCTCCCGATGACGTTACCGAGGGCAACCCGTGGAACTCCTTGGATTGTTGACTGGATGTTCACGGCCAATTCAGGAGCGCTCGTCCCCCAGGCGACAACTGTGAGCCCGATTATGAGCGGCGATACTCTCAGACTGGACGCCAGTCTTAGCGCCCCGCGCACAAGTAGCTCGGCGCCGGCCACAAGCAGGACCAGGCCGAGACCGAAGAGTAAGAGAGCTAGAAGCGACAAGGTGGTAGCCCTACGTTTACCGTCAACGTGCCAGGTCCGCCTTGTAGATGGGACCGACGCCGTACTCGGACGCGGCCCACAAGCCAAGTATGATCCCGATGGCGCCGATCGTCCGCTTCTCGGCGTCTGCAGGTATAACCAGTCCATAGGTATCGGCGACAAAGTGCATCCTGTCCAACACTCTCCGCGCTGCAATGCGATTGATATCGCCATGCCAGTAGCCGAGCTGTTCCAGTATCATCGACTGGTGGCGGCGCAGGAACTCTCCAAGGGAGATGCTTCGGGTACTGCGGGGAGTGCGCGGCCGACAAATGGCGAGCAAGTCGTCTACATATTCGTCCCAAAGTCTGGCGAATTCCCGATTCGACTTTTGACGAAGGTAACGCGCACGCTCCAGCGAGAACTTCGCACGCGTGCGGACGCGACCCCGAGGCACAACCGGATGCAGGTCATATACGGTATAGACCATCTCGTCGTCGTACTCGTCGGCCTCGTGGTACACCCACATCCGTTTCAGCTGCGGCCAGGAAACAATAACGAGAACCGCCGGGTTGTTGCTGTCAAGCAATATGAACGTTCCCTTTTCTTCCTTGACCAGCGTCACCCAGTGGTCCCATTCGTCAACGCACAGCAGGCAAGGTATGCTGTTGCGGAGATATTGGACGAGCTGACGGTGGGCTCGTGCGGGGTCCATCCTCCGGATCGTCAAGAAATCACACCCATAGCGGCGCGCGGCCTTCGCCAATCGTTTTTCGTCGGTGCCGCGCCAAGTTGTGCCGGCGGCTCTCGAGATCGCCCGTTCGGGAGCCAGGATCCCGTGTACGAGCAACGCGTGTTTCAGTACGAACGGACCGCACTGCCACTTGTTGGGTTGTCTGTATATTCCCATTCTCAGGGTGTTCCTCATATCCTTCGAGAAGATCGCAGATTGGAGCCGCTCTTGGGCCGCCGATGTAGGATGCAATGTGTTGACAGCACAACGTGCGAATCTATGAGTGAGTTGTCACTTTCGACGCCTCCCCGCAAGAGTGAGTATCGAGAATGAAGGTCGCCGTCGTTCACAACCGAGATCGTGCAGGCGTCCTGAACGTGTTCGGCCCGCAGAACCGGGAGCGCTACAACCCGCGTACGGTCGAGCTTGTCGCTTCCGCCCTGGAGAAGGGAGGGCACACCGTCCGGGTCATAGACGGCAACATGCATGTCATCGAGCAGCTGCGCGATTTCATGCCGAGGGTCATAGAGGGCGTGCGTTCGGGCATGGTGTTCAACATGGCCTATGGTATCCAGGGGGTGAGCCGCTACACCCATCTTCCAGCGATACTCGAGATGCTGGGCGTCCCGTACGTGGGTTCGAATCCGATGGCTCACGGACTCGCCCTCGACAAGGTCATCGCCAAGATCGTCTTCGAGAACGCCGGTCTGCCCACGCCGAGGTTCTGGAACTTTGCCTCTCCTGACGACCAGTTCGACGATTTGAGATTCCCGGTGATCGTCAAGCCGAAGATGGAAGCGGTCTCCTACGGCATCTGCGTTGTCGACAATGAGACGGATCTTCGAGAGGCCGTCACGGAACTGATCCGAGAGTTCCAGCAACACGTGCTCGTGGAAGAATTCATAGTCGGCCGTGAGTTCGCCATCGGCCTCTTGGGCAACGCCGATCCGGAGGTATTGCCGATCGTCGAGATCGCCCTTGAGGACCCCACGGGTATTCAAACGGCGGGCGACAAGCTCGAGAAGCCGCTCGGCAAGATCTGCCCAGCCGAGCTCTCACCTGAGAAGACCGAGGAACTGCAGAACCTGGTGCGCCGGGCTTTCCGCTCGTTGGAGCTGTTCGACTTCGCCCGTGTGGATCTCCGAATGGATGAGGCCGGAGAACCATACATCCTCGAGATCAACTCGATGGCCAGCCTGGGACTCACCGGCTCGTACGTGCACGCCGCACAGGTCGCCGGCTACACCTATGGCGCGTTGATCAACCGAATCCTAGACATCGCAGCCGTCCGCTACTTCGGTCAGGACTTCTTAACCGGCACGACTGACGCCGTCGAGACGACGAAACCGGAAAAGCTGTCGGTTCGTGTGCGCTCGTATCTCCGAAGCCAGGGGGGGACGATCGAGGAACTGTTGGCGAAGATGGTGGATAAGCGGACGCCCGTCGATGACGTCGAGGATGTCAACGCCTTCGGCGAGTGGCTCACGGCGCAGATGAAGCATCTCGGGTTCACCGCTACCATCTACCCGCAAGTCCGGGTTGGGAACGCCCTCTATTTCTCGAACCACGAGGACGACGAAGACGATATTCTCTTGCTCAGCCATCTCGATACGCCGGCATCGGATCGTGCGTTCGTCCCCTACCGCCAGGACGGCAATCGCCTGTATGGGACCGGTATCTCCGAGAGCAAGGGCGGGATCGCGGTGGTGCTCGCCGCCCTCCGCGCTTTGCGCTACGCGCGTGCCCTGCGCCGGATCAGGTGCGGCTTTCTGCTGACGACCGATGATACCCAGCACGGCGTCAACGGGCGTGACCTTGTTCGACAACACACCGGTCGGGCTCGCCACGTCGTCGGGCTCAAACCGGCAGGGACAGACGGAGAGCTCGTCGTGTCTCGAGCGGGCCGGGCGACCTACAAGCTCGAGGCCCAGTATCGGAAGAGCAAAGATGCGGCGACCCCCGCTCATGTTATCGCTCACCTCTTTCGGCGACTGCAGGCGCTGCAGAAGCTCTCCGATCCTGATGGCGGCATCCAGGTGGGCGTGCGGAGAATCCATGTGGACGCGCCGTTTGGGCGACTTCCGGACGCGGCAGAGGCGACGGTCACGGTCAGGTTCAATCTCCTGGAAGACGGAGAACGCATTCACGACGAGATCAGAGCAGTGGGGAAGCAGCGTTCGGCGCGTGGTGTGGGATTTCGTGTGGCCGGGGGTATTCGAAGGCCGCCCATGGAGAAGAACGCCGGAAGCGAGGAGTTCTTCCAGGAGGTTGCCCGAATCGGGAAGGGCATTCATGTGTCGCTCGCCGGCGCTCACCGATGGCACTCCTCGGACATCTGTTTCGCGGTCGAAGACGTCCCCAGATTGGATGGTATGGGCCCGATCGGTTTCGGAGAGCGCACTGAGAACGAGCACGTGCTCCGTAGCTCTCTCGTCGATCATGCGGCGTTGCTTGCACTCGTGATCCGCAGATGCCGGAAGTGAGCTGAGCGGTGCGAATCCGACAGGTCGAAGGATCCTTCGAGGCAACAGCTGATGGCAAATGCGCGACAGGGACGCGTGGCGCCGTAGCCTCGGCGTTCCCCGACGCGACGGCCGCAGGGCTCGAGATCCTTGCGCAGGGCGGGAACGCGGTCGATGCGGCGTGCGCGGTTGGGCTCGCGTTGAGCGTCTGCGAGCCTCAGGCGAGCGGCTTAGGCGGTCAGTCGATGGGTCTGCTGCACTTCAGTGGGAAGACGACGGCGATCGATGGTTCGAGCCGGGTGCCATCTCTGGCCCATCGTTCGCGGCTTGGCCCGGACGATTGCCGGATCGGCTGCCGCGCCGCCACCGTACCGAGCACCCCCGCCACCTATGGCTGGCTCCATCGTTCTTACGGTGCCATGGATTGGAGCACGGTGCTGGAGCCGGCCATCCGCTTGGCCCGAAACGGCTACCGAATAACGGAGCTACAGCACACGTTATTGGTGCGCGAGCTGGATAACTTCAATGCGGTGGAATCGCGCTCCGGGGCTCGGTACTTTCTGAACGGAGGCGACAAGCCGCACGCGGCTGGGTATCTCTTCAGACAACCGGAGCTGGGTGATGTCCTCGAGCGTATCGCACGATACGGAGTAGAAGCTTTTTATCAGGGCGATATCGCGGGACAGATCGACGCGGACATGCGCGCCAACGATGGGTTCTTGAGGGCCGACGACTTGGCTCTCATTCCCTGGCCGATCGAGCGGAAGCCGCTGGCACGCCGGTACCGGAAGCTGCTTGTGAAGACGATGCCGCCGCCCGGTGCGGGTCGGACGCTGCTGCTGGTTCTGATGATCCTCAACAATCTCGAGTCCAAGTTCCTCAGGCGGTGGACGCCTAACCGGTATCATTTCCTCGCCGAGACGTTCCGCAAGGCGTTCACGCAGCGGCTCGACCGTCCTTTCGACCCTACGACGTATCCCCAGATCCGCGAGAAGAAGATGCTGAGTCGAGACTTCGCCCGAGGCATCGCGCTCACCATCGCGGACGAGATGGATGTCGACCTTCCGCTCGAGGATCCGATCGGCACAGAAGTGGGCGAGACGACGCACTTCTCCGTTATGGACAGTGAGGGCAACACGGTCTCTATGACCCAGTCGATCGAACGGGTCTATGGTTCCAATGCGGCGGCGGACGGTCTCGGGTTCCTTTACAACAATTACATGATGGCATTCGAGCTGGATAACCCGGCGCACCCGTACTTCCTGCGACCTAATGCCGTGCCCTGGTCGACAGCGGCTCCAACGATCGTGTTCCGTCAAAAGGAGCCTTGGCTGGCCTTGGGTAGCCCCGGCAGCGAGCGAATCTACTCGACGCTGGGCCAGGTTCTCGTGCGCGTGATCGACGGTTCGGATTCGATCTGCACTGCTATGCGCGAACCTCGCTTTCACTGCTCGATCGGCGGGACGTTGAGCCTGGAGGCGGAGCGGTTCGACCCGACAGTAGTCGATCACCTGCGCCAGCTGGGCTACAAGCTCAAAGAGCGCGAGCCGTTTGCGTTCTATCACGGCTGTGTTCAGGCGGTGTTGAAGCGCCAATCGGGGCCCGGCTTCGAGGCCGTGGCCGACGTGCGGCGTGACGGTACCGCGGCCGGCCTGGGCTGAGCGCCTCCGGTCGCGCTCTCGGCGTACGATGCTGCCGGTTCTCCTCTCCATCCCGCACGGCGGTACGCAGCAGCCTCCCGAGCTCGCCGGTCGAGTGTGCCTGTCCGAAGAAAAGTTGTTCGATGATTCGGACGCATTCACGCGGGAGATCTACGATCTCGGAGGCGAGGTCATACGAGTGGTCACCACGGAGATCGCTCGAGCGTTTATCGATGTCAATCGGGCGCCGGACGACCGGCCGCCGGCGAACCCCGACGGAGTGATCAAGTCGGCCACGTGCTATGGGCATCACATTTACCACAAGGGCGCGGAACCCGGTGACGACTTGGTGTCCGAGTTGCTTGAACACTACTACTACCCCTATCACAGGACACTCGAGCGAGCGGCCACAGACCCGCGTTTGAAGCTAGCTCTCGACTGCCACTCGATGGTGGCAGAGGCGCCGCTGATCGCCCCGGACCGTGGACGGCAACGTCCGCTCTTCTGCTTGAGCAACGCCGATGGGCTCACGAGTCCAAATGGTCTGTTGGAGAACATGCGACACGTTTTTGCCGATGCCTTTGAGTGCGAGCTAACCGCTGTGCGTCTTAATCAGCCTTTCAAGGGAGGCTTCATAACGCGGTCCCATGGACGCGGGCAGATTCCTTGGGTTCAGGTCGAGATGAACCGTTCGCTCTATCTCAATCCAGTATGGTTTCGACGCGAGACACTGGAAGTAGAACCCGGGCGTCTCCAGTATCTACGTAACAACTTCCGGGTCGCGCTCCACGCTCTCGCACTCTGAACGGGCCGCGTGCGCAGGGCTAGCGCCGGAGCCAGCCCGATCGCCCAGCTCGGTGTGAGCGAGTTCTTCCTGGGCGTGACCAGCATCCCGATCATCGATAACGCGGCGGAGCACGGCGCCGACTTGATGATGGCGGCGAAGAACACGATGGACCTGGCGTTCAACGCGTTCGAGGAGGCGGCTGTGGCGCTAGGCGTCGGGGTCGTGACGGTAGTCTCGCTGTACGGCGAGCCGAACTGGCTGGAAGGGGCGCAGCTGCTGGCGGTCTAGGGCGTTCTCGCCGCGGCGTTCTTCTTCCAGAAGACGTACAACCGTCAAGAATCTTGTTGCCGACCGGCTGTCGGCAGCACCATATATGACCGGGCACATCTGACAGCCTGGAGTAGCTTTCTATGAAGGTCGCCGTAGTCGATGAGCGAAACCAGGCGGGCGTCGACGACTTGGCTGGCCCGGAGAGGCAGGAGCGGTCCAGCCCACCTACCGTGGAGCTTGTGGCCTCGGCCCTCGAGGCGGATACTGCTTCATCGGCTGCAACCCTAATCGGGAGCACGAGTACAGCCGCTGCCCCCTGACCAGCTCGGAGGATGTCATGCTGAACATCGGTCTTGCCATAAAACGGTGGCGTCCGCGGATCACTCCACGCACTGCGCCCGGCGCGGCACCGGGAACAATTGTCAGCGACCCCCAGGCGGCGGCGCCAACGATACGGCTCATCGCCTGCGGACCCGACGACATCGTAGAGCACACTATCGATGATCCCCGTGCCATTGCGGACTATCTGGAGAAATGGCCGCAGACCTGGATCAACGTCGATGGACTGGGCGATGCTAACGTCATTCAGACCTTGGGTGAGATCTTCGAACTCCACTCGCTGGCGCTCGAGGACGTCGCCAATGCCAACCAGCGTCCCAAGCTGGAAGACTATGCCGACTGCCTATTCATCATCGCCCGCATGCCGCAGATTCGGGAGGGAGCGTTTCGCACCGAGCAGCTCAGCCTTTTTCTCGGGCGCAACTACGTGTTGACTTTCCAGGAGCATCCGGGTGACTGCTTCGAGCCGGTCCGCAAGCGGTTGCGCGATACGTCGAGGTCGCGCCTTCTCGCCCCCGATTACCTGGCCTACGCTCTACTCGACGCCGTAGTCGACAGCTACTTCCCGGTGCTGGAATCGGTGGGCGAGCGATTGGATGTGATCGAGGAGGAGATCGCCCAGGACCCACGGCCCGAAAGTGTCAGCCACATCTTTCAGATGAAGCACGAGCTGCTGTCACTGCGACGCGCCATCTGGCCGGCGCGCGACATCCTCAACGCGCTGATCCGTGACCCGATGCCGCTCATCGCAGACACGACACGTACGTACTTGCGCGACTGTCATGACCACGCGATACGCATCATCGACCTCTTGGAATCGTACCGCGAGATCAACGCCGGGCTGATGGAGTTCTATCAGTCCACGGTCGGGCACCGCATGAACGAAGTCATGAAGGTACTGACCATCATCGCCACGATATTCATCCCGCTAGGCTTCGTCGCGGGGCTCTACGGGATGAACTTCGATACCGAGCGCTCACCGTTGAACATGCCGGAACTCGGTCTTTACTTCGGCTACCCGGCCGCGCTATTTGTGATGGCGGTGATCGCGTTCGGCATGTTGTATTTCTTCCGGCGCAAGAGATGGATTGGTTGAGAAGAGAGCAATGACCGACTGAAGCGAGGCGGAGGAAGGAGGCGAAGTGACGAGCAGGGGCGGCTTCGGGACTTTCAAGGGTGTCTTCACGCCGAGCATCCTGACTATTCTCGGCGTGATCATGTATCTGCGTCTCGGCTGGGTGCTCGGCAATGTCGGCCTGACGCTGACGCTGGTCATCGTTACGCTCGCCAGCTCGATCACCTTCCTGACCGGGCTCTCGATAGCGGCGACTGCCACCAACATGAGGGTGGGCGTCGGCGGAGCCTATTTCATGATATCGCGGTCGCTCGGCGTGGAGGCCGGTGCGGCGATCGGGGTGCCGCTCTTCTTCGCGCAAGCGCTCGGCATCTCCTTCTACATCGTCGGATTTGCCGAATCCGTGACCAATGTTTTCCCTGCCCTGTCACCAAAGGTCATCGGGCTCGTCGTGTTGTTCGGGCTGGCGGCGCTGGCTTACAAGTCGGCCGACGTGGCACTCAAGAGTCAGTTCCTGATCATGGCCGCCATTGCGGTCTCGCTGATCTCGTTCTTCGCCGGCGGAACGCCGGCGGAGGGCTTCGACCCGGTGGCTGTGACCCCGGAAAAGGAGTCGTTCTGGCGGGTGTTCGCCGTGTTCTTTCCGGCGGTAACCGGGATCGAGGCCGGCATCGCGCTCTCCGGCAACCTGAAGGATCCGGGTCGCTCGCTGCCGCTGGGAACCCTGGCGGCCGTCCTCGTCGGCTACGCCGTCTATATGGCGATCCCCATTTACATGGCGGGCATCGTCGCGGAAGAGGTACTGCTTAGCGATCCGCTGGTCATGCGCAAGATCGCCTTCTGGGGAGATGCGATCCTCATCGGCGTCTGGGGGGCGACTCGGTCCAGCGCCATGGGCTCCTTGCTCGGGGCGCCGCGCACGCTCCAGGCGCTGGCCCGTGATCGGGTCGTGCCCCGGTTCCTTGGTCGCGGCCACGGCCCAGCCGACGAACCGCGGGTCGCCACCGTGCTCGCCTTCCTGGTGGCGCTGTTCGGGATCCTGGCCGGCAGCCTGAACGTCATCGCGCCGATCCTGGCGATGTTCTTCCTCACGTCTTACGGGTTCCTGAACATCTCGGCCGGCCTCGAGAGCGTCATCGGCAGCCCGTCGTGGCGTCCCCAGTTTCGCACCCGCTGGTGGGCGTCGCTGCTCGGCGCCTTCGGGTGTTTCGCCACTATGTTCATGATCAACGCCGGAGCCACCTTCGTCGCGGCGTTCGTCTCGCTCGGTGTCTTCTACATCATGCAGCGGCGGCAGATGCGCGCTTACTGGGGCGACATGCGGCACGGCATTCTCACGCTCCTGGCGCGCTTCGCCATCTACCGACTGGCCGACTCGAAGCCGGCGGAGCGGACTTGGCGACCAAACATCATGGTGCTGAGTGGCTCGCCGACGTCACGCTGGTACCTGATCGAGTTGGCCGACGCGCTGACCCACGGCGCCGGCTTCATGACCGTCGCCACGATCGTTCCGGAAGGATCGGCCGCCGGGGCGCGCCCAAAGCAGGTCGAGGAAACGATAGCGGATTATCTGCAGAAGCGGGGCGTACCGGGACTCGTCAAGGTTCACGTTGCGGAAGACGTGTTTGAGGGCGCCGAAGCCCTAATTCAAGCCAGCGGTGTGGGACCGCTGGTGCCCAACACGATCCTATTGGGTGAGACGGAACGGCCGGAGAACATTGCGGACTTCGCAAGGCTCATTCGTCAGGCTCACCGGCAAGAGCGCAACATGGTCATCGTGCGCGAGGCGGAGGCCGAACCGGCCGAGCGCAAGAGACGGCGCATTGACGTGTGGTGGGGTGGCGAGCGACAGAACGCCGGCCTGATGCTCGCTCTGAGCTACCTTTTGCAGGTGAGCCCCGAGTGGTACCAAGCTGAACTGATGCTCAAGTCGGTTGTGGCGTCGGAACAAGAAAGGGACGTTGCACTCCAGCGGCTGTATCGACTCATCGAGCACGGCCGGCTGAAAGCGGCGGCGGACGTCCCAGTCCGGCAAGAGCACGAGAGTGTGTTCGATGTCATCGCGGCGGCGTCCAGTGGCGCGGATCTGGTATTTGTCGGTATCCGACCACCCGATGTCGATGAAACGCCTGAGGACTACGGCCGTTACTACTCCCGCTTGCTGGCGCAAACCGATGCGCTACCCGTCACGGCTCTCGTGCTGGCCGCAGAAGACATCGACTTTCAGAGGATCTTCGACTAGCAGCAGTTCGACCCGATCAACACAAGGGAATCTGCGCGATGAATCTCCTTGCTTCGAACAAGCGTATTCGCCTGGCTGCCCTGGCGCTGCTCATCGGCTACCGTCCGCGCTCGATGCGATAGAGAATATCGGTGCTGGTTGCGCGTCCCGTCTCGCCGACCACGGTCCACTTGCCCGACAACATGTAGCGCACCTTGAAGTTGCTGACGTGATCGAACAGGCCAATGCCGTAGCCTACGTATAGCCGCGGTGACAAGTATTTGCCGGCGAGGAATGACGCTTCCTGCAGGCGGCCGCGGCTCTCGATCCGGGCTTCGTCCAGGCCAACCGTGGCGGCGATCCGGCGCGCCAGCACGTTGCCGCCCCGCAGGCCCAGCGAGTTGGCTGCCTTTGTAAGGTGCCGCCCTGCTCGCCGCTCGTCTCATTCAGCGGCCGTCCAATCACCAGATAGGCGAGCGCCTCGGCCTCCGTCATGGGAGGTTCGGAGTAGAGCGTCACCTCCGGTGACTTCAGCGTGCCTTTGATCAAGAGACCGGCAACGATGGTGTCCTTGGCGACCCGGTAAGCCCGCGCGTCCAATCCGGGATTGTCGATCGGGCCGCCCGCGAAGATCACCCGACCCCGGTCGATCGTCAGATCTTGACCGTAGGCTTTGTACTTGCCGCTGACGATTGTCAGCTCGCCGCTGCCTGCAGTCGGCATCCCGGGCTCCTCGATCGCCAGCAGACTACCCTCGAGGTCGGTCGTGAAGCCGAGTCCCTTGAACGAGACCTCGTTTCCCAGCACCAGGCGCACGCGTCCCGTGACTCTCGCTCTCCGGCCTGGGCGTTGTTGAACCGAGTCCTCCGCCTCGAAGATCACGTCTTCGGATAGAGGTGCCGCGAACTGCGGCCTCTCCCGCAACTCGACCTTTGCCATCGGTATCGCGACTTCGCCGCTCACCGTCAACTGGTCCGCTGTCGCGCCCACCTCGATCTCGGGCGAGACTTGCAGCTGGACTTCCGCCGTATTCGCGGCTTGAAACCGGTCACCCCGCAGACGAATCCTGAGCGGTGCGTCTGCCGTCGGGACAACGGGCGACTCGCCGGATATCGCCAGGCGACCGGGGCCCGAGCTGACGCTACCCGTGAAGGCGATGCCTCCACGGCCGTCGCCCGTCGCTATGAACTCGATATCGCGGAGCTGCAGGCCAAGAGCGGGGATGTCCGCGCGCCCTCCGGTCAGATGCGTCTCACCTAGCAGGATCGGCTGGCTCAGAGAGCCGCCGGCATTCATCTGCAGGTCCAGTCGCCCTGCCGTTCGCACCAACCGCGTCGTGAGCGCTTCGAGCAGCGTCAGGTACTGCCAACGCGCGTCGATCCGTCCGGTTAGCGGCTGTTCGCCCAACGGTTGCCCTAGGCCGGTCAGTTCGGGCAGCTGGAAGTCGGCTTCGATAGAACCGAAGGGCGAGCCGGACCCACGAGTCATCCGCAAATCGAACTCACCATCCAAGCCGCGGTCTCCGACCCGAGCGGCCAGGAGACCTTGCTCGTAGCTGACGGTTTGCGTGTCGGCAGCGAGCGGGAAGGTGATCGTCCCGGGACCAGGGCGTAGTTCCAAGCTGCCGCTGAGCTCTCCTTCGGCCGCAGCTACGACGTCCACCTCTCCATCGAGCGCCCCCCTGACCGACCAGCCATCTGGCAGCCGTGCTTCCGCTATGGCGAGGGGAAGCTGACGTATGGTCGAGGCGAACGCCCAACCGGCACCGCGTCGCCACGAGACTTCTCCGCACAGAAAACCGTCTCGCGAATCGAGGCAGACCTCGCGAAGCAGCACGTCGTCACGTGCGCCTTCGATTTGCGTTGGTGCGCGCAGGCGCCAGTCGCCCGCCAGCGAGCTGGCGACCGCGAGCCTGCGAAGCTCGCCCTGCCAGTGGTCGTCCTCCAAGCGGCCAGCAATGAGGAGATCGACCTGCGGATCACGGCTGGCCAGCGTGGCGGCGAGCTGATGGGCCGAGCGGTCACCGCGACCGGTCAGGTGGATGCGTTCGATCTCTCGTTCGCCGTAGGCGATCTGCGTGGCTGTGAGGTCGAGCTCGAACCTGCCGGGGTCGCCGAGGTCCACATCCGCCTCGGCATCCAGCGTCGCCAGGCCGTACTTCGCAAACCTCAGGTCGCTCGCACTCGCGTGCGCGCGCAGACTGGGTGAGGCGCGCGAGCCGCCGAGCACGGCGTCGAGAGTGGCGGCGCCCGAGGCGCCCGGCATCGCCTCCGCCAGATCGGGCGCCTCGGCCTGGAGTGAGAAGTCGAGCGCATCGCCGATCTGGCC
>JBDHHL010000039.1:0-17081 GCA_039589375.1 Gemmatimonadota bacterium
GGCCAAACCTGGACCACGTTCCAGATCCTCGACATCCCCGAGGACCTGGACTTCGCCGGTGCCGCCGACGGGATCATCTTCAACCGGCAGCCGCAGATCAGGTTCAGTGCGGGTGGCTGGCAGTTCGCGGTAGAGAACGCGGAGACGACGCTGGATCCCTTCGGCGGTGGAAGCCGCGTCACCAGCGGCAGCGCCTTCGCGCCGGACCTGGTGGCCCGCTACAACTTTGGCGGGAAGTGGGGGCACCTCTCCCTGGCCGGTCTGTTGCGCCAGCTGAATCACGAGTTCGAGGCAGACGGCGTCACGAAGAAGAACAGCACACCGGGATTCGGGATCACTTTCGGCGGCCTGATCAACGTAGGCGAGCGCGACGATCTGCGTTTCCAGGCGACGGGCGGAGAGGGGCTGGGCCGCTATGCGGCCCTGAACTTCGCCAACGGCGGCGTGATCGAGGAGGACGAGAGCATCGAAGCGACCCCCTCGTATCTCGGCTTCGTCGGCTACCGGCACTTCTGGACCGACAAGCTACGGACGAACGTGAACGTTTCCGGAGTTCTCGTCGACAACAACGTCGAGCTTTCGGGGGACGAGGGGAACAAGGCTGCTTACAGCGTCTCGGCGAATCTGATCTATTCGCCGGTTCCCACGCTTCACTTCGGCGTCGAGTTGATGCGCGATTTCAGGTTCTCGTCGAGCACCGAGGAGGGGGCTTCCTAGTTAGGGGCGCTACCCGGCAATCGCGGGGACTCCTGACCTGAGAGCTACGTCAGCTCTCGCGAGGGGCGAAGCTCGCGAAGAAACGCGTCGACGGGCAGGCAATACACGTTGCCGATCTTCAGGCGCTCCGTCCCGCGATAGAGTAGCATCACCTGGCTCTCCGGGTAGTCGGCCTTGAACGATTCGAGTCCGCGAAGGTGTTCCGGTCGCACGCGGCCGGAGTTCTTGACCTCGAGCGCCCAGAATCCTTCGGCACCATAGAGAACGAAATCGACCTCGACTCCTGAACGGGTTCGCCAGTAGAACAGGTCGAAACCCGCGTCGGAATAGGCAACCCAAGCTCTCAAGTGTTGGGCCACCAGCCCCTCCAGCGCCGCGCCTTCGATCTCCTCAGGTCGGTCCAGCGGCCCGGCGGGCCGAAGTGATCGATAGACGCCGGCGTCGAACAGGTAGAACTTGGGATGTACCGCCGTCTTACGCTTGGCGCGACGCGTGAATACGGGAAGGCGAAAGGCGAGCAGCAGATCCTCCAGCACCTCCAGGTACCCGGTGACTGTTCTTCGCTCCACCTGACTCTCTCTCGCCACGTTGCTGATGTTCATCACGCTCGCGTGGGAGAAGCTGACAGCCTCTAGAAAACGGGCGAAGCTCCCGACTTGCCGAACCCAACCCTCCACTTGGACTTCTTGCTCCAGATACAGAGACGCATAGGCGCTCAAGACCTCGGCCGGGTTCGGAGCGGCCAGCACCAGTGGCAGCAACCCCACTTCCAGAGCTGGCTCCACGCGAAACTCCCGCAGTTCGGACGCCATGAAAGGATGGAGGGTGCGGACGACCGCGCGCCCGGCCAGCAGATCCACCCCTCCACGCCGGAGCTTGCGGGCGCTCGATCCCGTGAGGATGAACCGGCAGCCCGGTCGACGCTCGATCAGGTCGTGAACGACGTTCAGCAATTCGGGAACTCGCTGAACCTCGTCGACGATGACCACCGTCTGGTCCTTCGCGCCTGCCACTAGTTCCGAAAGCCGTTCCGGGCGCGCGCTCATCTCCCGGTAGACTTCGGGCCGCAGCAAGTTGATCGACAGCGCTTCAGGGAACCTGTGCTCCAGCCACGTCGTCTTTCCTGTGCCGCGCGGGCCGAACAGGAAGAAGCTGCGTTCTGGAATGGGCAAAAAACGGGGAACTAATTCCATTTTGGGCCTCAAAGTGGAAACACCGTCGCCATAATGCTATGTCGGGGAGGCCCCGATTGTCAACCCGTGGCCAGACTGTGGCTAGGTCATCCCGGTCAATCCGGCTCAGCCGCTTCACCTTGTTCAACCGGGTTCCATCCACCACCCAATGCCTTGTAGAGCTGGACGAGTGACGTCAGACGTAGCTGTAGCGTTTCAGATGCACGAAGTTCGGAAGAGAACAGCTGGCGTTGTACCTCGAGGTATTCGAGGTAGCTGGTCATCCCCTGGTCATATCGAATCCACGAGAGACCCTCGGCGCTTCGGGCTGCTTCCAGCTGTCTGAGGCGGCTGGCGTACTCGGTCTGGTACGTGCGCACCGCGACCATGGCGTCCTCGACCTCGCGGAACGCCGTCAAGATCGACTGTTCGTAACGCGCCAACGCCTGTTCGGTGCGCGCGATCTCGGCGTCGACGCGACTCTGGTTCCTCCCGGCGTTGAAGAGCGGCGCGAAGATGTCCGCAGCCGCATCTAGGAACCCGATCGATGTGCTGGCAATGGAGGCTCCGAGGTCGGCGCTGAGCGTGAGCGACGGGTACTTGATCGCCTCCGCGACCCCGATGCGCGCCGTCTGCGCGTGCAGCCGGCGCTCGGCCTGAAGCACGTCCGGCCGCCGGTCTACCAGCTCCGAGGGAAGGCCCGCGGGCAGCTCCGGCGGAAGTATCTGCTGCTCCAGCGCCAGGCCCCGCGGGATCGACATGGGCGGCACGCCCAGCAGCACGCTGATGGCGTTCTCCGTCTGCGCGCGCCCTCTGCGGAATGACTCCACCGCCGCCTCGGCCTCCGAGAGCTGGATCTGCGCCTGGTTGACGTCGACCTCCGACACGGCGCCGGCGTTGAAGCGAGCTTGAATGATGCCCAGCGTCTGCCGGCGAGTCTGGACGGTGTTTTCGGCGACGGTCTGACGGTTATCGAAATCCCGCAGCAAGAGATAGAAGCTGGCCACATCGGCGACGAGGCTGATGGTCACGGCGCGGTACGCTTCCTCCGTGGCGAGCAGCTCGTTCAGAGCGGCCTCGTTGGAGCGGCGGATCCTGCCCCACAGGTCCACCTGCCAGAACGCGTCCGCGGCGATCAGAGCGCTGGCGCTGACGTCCTCCTCCGTATTCGCGTTCACGCCGGCGCTGGCGATGACGTTGACCTCGGGGTAGAGGTCCGCCCGCGAGAAGCCGAGGTTCGCCCGCGCTTCCGCTATCCGTGCCAGAGCCTCGTCGAGGTCCTTGTTGTTCCCGAGAGCCGTCCTGATCAGGTTCTGGAGCACTGTATCCTGAAACAGCTCCCACCAGGCCAGATCGGCGATCGAGTCCGCGGGAAGGGCGGCCGTCGTATCGGCCGGAACCGCATCATCGCGATAGGTATCGTGTTCGGGCACGACGGGCCGCTCGTAATCGGGTCCAACCTTACATGCCGATACACACAGGAGGCCGAGGACTATGCTCGTAATTCGTGTCATGGTCACGACTCCCGACGTGGGAACAGGTTCAAGAGTACGTTGTGGGCTACGACGGCGTAGATCACGGCCACGGTGATCTGGATGACGCGCGTGGTCGCTTTGTCGCTCGCGTCGCCGTACGAACTGGTCGTCGATCCGATGATGAGGACCAGAGTGGAAAAGGCCATACCGAAAAGCGGTGCCCAGCGACTGCTGGAGAACAGCCCCGCACCGAACAGCAGTGCGGCAAGGAGGGTCAGCAGGATCAGGAAGCCGAAATGCGGGGCAATCACGAGTAGGTCGTAAATGATCATCGAGGCGATGCCGCCGATGAGATTGCCCACGATGAGTGCGGCGCCGGCCTTGTAGCCGGCCGCCAGGCTGGGCTGCAGTGCGAGGAGCGCGATGAAGATCAGGATGATCAACGAGCTGGCACTCTGAAAGGCGAAGAACAGCGCAGCCACAGGGAACACGACCCCCGTGCTGACCAGCGCGCGATAGATGTCTTGCTCGGCCGAAGGCGTCTTGTCTGTGGAGGTGGCCGAGGCCGCGGTTTCCGCCTGGGGCGGGTCGGGGATCGCGATGTGGGCGAGCCAGACGATTCCCAGCGCGATGGCAGACCCGCAGACGATGTAGCCCGCGATCGTTATCGCGAGGGCGCTCGACAGCGAGGCGAGGATGGGGATCAGGAGCAGCGCGATCAGCATCCAGGTGATCAGGAGGGGTGGAGCACCTCTCGTGTTTGCATAGAACAGGTGAAAGAGCAAGAGACCCAACACCAGGAGATAGACGACGGGGAAGGGCACGAGGAGCAGCCCCACCGCAAGGCCAGCCGCACACGCGATGGCCACGACGAGCCCGAACGTCACGAGTCCCTTGACCGCCGGTCGGGGTGCCGGGGACCCTAGGAAGCTGAGGACGAGCACCGGCGTCAGAAACGACAGTTGCCAGTCGAAGCCCATGGCTACCGCCATGGCGAACGCGCTGCCGAAGGCGTAGCGGAGGATCCGAACCGTCCGGATGTCGGCCGTCTTTGCCGCGAGCGGTGCTAGGGCTGCGGTATTCTCAGCGGACATACGAGAGCAGACTCGACAACCGGATCCGGAGCTTCCCGATGGTGTTCAGGATGAAGTGGTTTCCTGTGTAGACGATGACGTCCGCCTGACCGCCCACCCTCAGCAGACCCCGTGTCTCAGCCGCGTCGAAGCGCACGACCACGGGAAATCGCTGCGGGTCGCGGAGCCAGCCACTGGCGCCCTCCACAGTGGGAAGCGCGCCCGGCGATTCGCCGCCCGGCTGGCCGACGCCGTAACCGACGCTTGCGATGCTACCGCTGAAGATTCTTCCCGGTGCGACGTCGAGCGTGAACTCGACTCTATCGCCGGGCTCGATGTTCGAGATGTTGTTCTCGCGCAAGTCCGCTTCGATCCACACGTCGTGTGTCGAGACGAACATGGCCAGCGGTTGGCCCGCTGCGGCGAACTGTCCGACGTCGAGGCGAAAGCTCTCGATGCCGCCCCGGGAAGGCGCCCGCAACGTGGTGAATCCGAGGTTCAGTTGCGCCTGCTCCAACGCAGCTTCAGCCGCCCGCAAGGTCGGGTTGTCGGGTCCGGTCTCGCCCAACTGTTGTATCGCCCGGTCCAGGTCTGCCTCGGCCGACGCGACGCGTTCGACGGCTTGGGCGAGCCCGGTCTCCGCTCGATCGATGTCCGCCTGCGACAACGCTCCCGGGTTCTGCTGCTGCACGGCCTGTACGCGGTCGAAGTTCCGCTGCGCGCGGTCGAGCTGTGCCCGGGCGACGCCGAGCCTGCCCTCCGACGAGCGGACCGTCGCCGTCAACGCACCTACCTGCTGTTGCGCCGCGTCGAGCGACGCCTCGGCGTTCCGCACCGCCAGCTCGTACTGGCGGCGGTCCAGCTGCAGGAGCGTGTCTCCCGGCTCCACGATGTCGTGGAGGCGGACCTTCACGTCGACGAGGTAGCCCGACACTTGGGGCATGATTGGGACGACCAGACCTTGGACGCGCGCCTGCGCCGTATACGGCGTGACCCGGTCCGAGACCACGTACCAGATGAATACGACGGCGACAACGGCGAGGATGTATAGCGTGATTCGGCGCGCCGGGTCCATCCTCTTCTTCTTGTCCGTCGTGGCGGCCTCGGTCGTTTCGGCAGCCGCCGATTCGGCCCCCGTCGCTCCCGCGTCGGCGTCGTTTGGGGGTACCTTGCCTGAGCCCTCTGCTGACATAGCTTTTTTCCCTTCCGCACGCACAGCTGCGCAAAGGCCGCGCGCTACTCGGAGAGACCGAGTCTGGGTAGTCAGAACCAGATATTGGAGCAGTCGCTAATCTTGCTTCGGGTTAGTCGGAAGGGAAGGCCACGTTCGTAGACTTCGGGGATCGTGCTCGATGGGAAGAGTGCCCGGTACGCTAGCCGGAAGACCTCCGACAACAGGAAAGGACAGAGCCGTGAACGCAGCCAAGCCGTCTATAGAGGATCAAGTCTTCGTCAGAAGAGCTGTCGAAGCTGCCATCCGGATCGGAGTGCTCTTTCTGCTGGTGTTCTGGTCGTTCTCGATCGTCAAGCCGTTCATCGCGCCAGTCTTGTGGGGCGTCATCATCGCCGTCGCCGTGTTTCCGGCTTACAAATATCTGGTTTCGAAGTTGGGCGGGCGCCGTAAGCTGACGGCGACTCTATTGACGGTCGTCGCTTTGGCGGCCCTGCTGATCCCGGCGGTGGACTTCTTCGGAGAGGCTTTCGGCGGCGTGAAGTCAGTCGCGACGCGGCTCGAGGAGGGAACGCTGGTCGTGCCGCCGCCGCCCGAAAGCGTCCGCGACTGGCCGCTGATCGGCGAAGACGTGCAGAGCATCTGGGGCCAGGCGTCGGCCAACCTGGAAGCCACACTCGAGCGTTACGAGCGGCAGGTCAGGGCGTTCGGGAGCTGGCTGCTCTCGGCCGCCGCCGGGCTCGGGATGACCGTAGTCCAATTCGTCGTCTCGATCATCATCGCCGGCGTCTTCCTTGCCACGGCTGGCAGCGGCAAGGACGCGGCGGTCCGTGTCGCCAAGCGCTTCGCGGGAGACAAAGGCGAAGAGCTGACGACCATGACGGAGAAGACGATCCGCAGCGTGGCCCTCGGCGTCCTGGGTATCGCCACCATCCAGGCAATTCTGGGCGGACTGGGGATGGCGCTGGCCGGCGTGCCGGCCGCGGGTCTTTGGGCGCTGGCGATCCTGATCCTTGCCGTGATTCAGCTACCACCGCTCCTCGTCATGGGCCCAGCCGCAATCTACGTGTTCGCCAACTCCAGCACGGTCACCGCGGTCATCTTCCTGATCTGGGCGATCATCGTCAGCGGAAGCGACACGTTCTTGAAACCGCTGCTGCTGGGACGCGGAGTCAATGTCCCCATGCTGGTCGTGCTGCTCGGCGCGATTGGCGGAATGATGATGATGGGAATCGTCGGCCTCTTCTTGGGCGCCGTCATTCTGTCTATCGGTTACCAGCTGTTCGTGGCGTGGCTCGGGGACGTTCCGACTAGCGCCGGCGAGCCGGAAGCGGCGGCTGCAAGCGGGGACTGACAAGGGCGGTTCTTGAGAAGAGCGGAGTGGAATGATGTTTAGACGTAAGTCCGTTCGCCGACGGGCCGCATTCTCGCTGCTTGCGTGCTCGCCGGCCCTGCTGGTGATCGCTGCCGCGCATGCCATCCTGACGCCGGCGCCTGTGCGTGCCCAGGTTCCGGACTCTATTCAGGAAGCGGCCGGTGACACGGTTCCCGCGGACACGACCCCTCCCGGCCTGACGCGCGCCCGCGAGATCCTCATCGATCTGGATGCTGCGAAGGATACCATCCTCGCGTTTGAATCCAGATGGCGGACCGTCAGCGAGGAGGAACAGGAGCTGCTCCGCGTCGCGGCCTTCCGACTCATCGAGGGTGCCAACGAAAACCAGTCTGAATTACTCGAGCTGATTCCAGGGCTGGAGACGGCCGGGGTCTCGGTGGATTCGATCAGGCAGGCTTACGGCTCCTTCATCTCTGTGTGGATCGACCTTTACGGTGAGGGCATCGATCAGCGCACGGACCTCATCAATGAACTTCGGGAGCGGCGCTCGTCGACACCGGCGGAGCAGTTGGACGACCTGGAGTTCCAGATAGAGGAAGCCGCGGATCGCCTGAATGACCTGCTTGTAGACCAGGCTCGAAATCTCGCTGCCGCCGACTCCATCGGTGTCGATACGGCCGCGGAATGGGAGTGGCTGGAGGACTTCCTGGTCAGCCGCGCAGAGAACCTGGTGGGTCGCCTCCAGATCGCGACCAGTACACGCGAACGGCTTCGCTCGCAGGTCGAGAGCGCCGAACAGGCGGAAGCCCCGGAGTCGGAAGTCGGCGCTCTTCGACTTCGGGAGCAGGCCAACGAGCTGCGCATTGCAGGTGTAGTGGCAAGCCTGGACGCCTCGGCCGATATCCTGGATGAGAGGGGATTCGACACCGATCAGTACCGGCAGTTCATCATTCGCGCTACCGGCGAAGTTACGGGAGAAGTGCTGGATCCGGGCGTGTTGGTCGGACTTCTGAGCGACCTTTGGGAGGCGGCATGGGGCTGGCTTAGGGAAAGCGCTCCCACCCTGCTTGTCTGGTTGCTTATCGTCGTCGGGATCATCCTCCTGTTTCGACTTGGGTTTCTATTGGCGTGGCGCGTCTCGCGGGCATTTCATCTGGTAGAGTCGAAGCTGCTGGCGGATCTGATCGAGCGGATGCTTCGCCCCATCGCGACTATCCTGGGCCTGATCGCGGGTCTCTCTGCTGTCGGCGTCGATCCCACGACCCTGCTCGCCGGTCTGGGCGTCGCGGGCATCATCATCGGGCTGGCTCTCCAGGACTCGCTCTCCAACTTGGCGGCCGGCTTCTTCATCCTCGCGACTCGGCCCTACGACGTGGACGATGTGATCGAGGGTGGCGGAGTGCTCGGAACGGTGAAAGCGATGGGGCTGGCCAACACGACGGTAGTGACGTTCGACAACCGCCGTTTGCTCGTGCCGAACCGGAAGATCTGGGGCGGGGTGATCGAGAACAGGTCGGCGGAGCAAGTGCGTCGAGTCGATGCTTCCGTCAGGATCAGCTATCGGGAGGATCTGGACCGGGCTATGGAAATTCTCCGCGGACTGCTGGACGAGTACGAGAAGGTCCTCGAGATTCCCGAGCCTGACATCTTTGTGTCGGATCTGGCGGACTCTTGGATCGAGTTGGCGGTGCGCCCGTGGGTCAGGAACGAGCACTGGTGGCCCGTGACCACCGAGTTGCCGCGCCTGATGCGCCTTCGCTTCGCGGACGAAGGCATCGAGGTTCCGTACCCGCGCCGCGACATCGTAGCCTTGCCCACGGATGAGTCGGTCAACCCGCCACCCCGTACCGATCAGCGATAAGAGAGTGATGCACGATGAATCTGAATCCGAGTTGTAAACGCCGGCTCGACTCGCGGGCACTCACGTTTGCCGCCACGTTTCTTCTGTTGACCGCAGGCGAGTCCGCCGGACAGGACGCCCACTACTGGACGCTGCACTACGGGCCACGGTCGGCGCTGCTGGGCGGCGCGGTGATCGGCAGCGTCGACGACGTCAGCGGCACCTACTACAACCCCGGCGCCCTCGGGCTGGCAGAGGACCTCGCATTTGCCATCAGCACGGACGTGTTCGAGTTCTCGGTCGTCGCCCTGGAGGATGGAGCCGGGGAGGGTGTCGACCTGGGAACGGCCCGCTCGGGCCTACGGCCTTCGTTGCTCGCCGGTACGATCAAGGAAGATCTCTTCGGATCCGGAGTCCTAGCCTATTCGGTCCTCACCCGGACGCGGGGCGAACAGGACCTCCAGGGCCTTGTCGTCCTATCTGGCGCTGATATTCCTCCGGACGTCGAGTTGACCGACTTCGCCGCCTTGGTGCGGTTCGAGGGACAGTTCAATGAATTCTGGGGCGGGCTCACCTACGCACACCGGCTCGGCTCGCACTTCGGCCTCGGGGTCACCTGGTATGGGGCATTGCGAAGTCAGCGGCGACGTGCGGAGACCGTGTCGCAGGGCGTCGGCCTGGACGGTTCGGGCGGTGTGGATATCGACATCCGCGGGGGTAAGTATTCGTCATTGCGTACGCTGTTCAAGTTCGGGGCGTTCGCCGCTGTGGGACCGGTCACAGGTGGCCTGACGGTGACTACACCGAGCATCCACATCACGGGGAGCGGCCAGTTGGGGTTCGACACCGGGACATTCGCGCCGGATACGGCCGCGCTCGCCGTCGACATCCAGACGGACTTGCCGGCGGAATTCAAATCGCCATTGTCGGTGGGGTTCGGACTGGGATGGCGAATCGGCGATACGCGTTTGCATGCCAGCGGTGAATGGTACGACGCTATCGATCCGTACGTCGTCATGCAGGGAGAAGATTTCGTCGCGCAGCAGCCGGAAGAGGTGATCGCGGTTGATGCCGTCCAGGCGCTGGACGAGGTCTTCAATTGGGCGTTGGGGGTCGAGCATACGTTCTCACCCAAACTGAGCGGCTACCTGTCCTATTATCTCGATGCGACGGGGCTCACCGACAAGGTCGAGCGGGCAGGTCTGTCCACGACGCCGTTCGATATCAATACCATCACCCTGGGCACGGACTTCGTAGTCAGCTCAGCTCGTCTCACGCTTGGAGTAGGATACGGCTGGGGTAGGAAGGTGGATCAGGCGCTCACCGACCTGTTGCGGCAAGAGGACGAGGGCTTCGAGGCGACTTTCGTCTATCGTAGCTTCCGCTTTCTGTTCGGCTTCGAGATTGGTGTGGGAGGGGGAAGCGAAACCGACGAGCGGTAGTGAGGGTGCAAATTCGCCGCCTCTATTTCACATAAGAGCGGCTGGCGTCGGCCGCAAGCGGCGCCCATACTACGCCCATGCCAATTGACCTCAAGAACACCAACACAGGCAAAACCTGGAGATTCGCGATGCTCAGGACGGCTCCTCCTGCCGCAGCCTTGATCGTGCTCTTGACGTTGCTGGGGCCGGTCCGCGCTTCCGCGCAGACCGACATGCCGCCCGAGAAGGGCGGCGTCGTCTACTCGCTGGGGATGCCGCCGGTTTACAAGGGGCACGCCGGCGCGATGCTTGGCTGGTACCGGCCCGGCGAGGCGAATGACCTGGCTGCCTACGGCCACTTCGGGATACTCCGCGATCTCGGGAGCCCCGTGGTGGGGTTGGCCGCGGTCGGGCTCGAGGGGTACATCGGCTACCGGAGCCAGGCGCTGGACGGTGGCGGCCGAGCGCTGTTCTCCATACCGGCGCTCCACTTCACCATCGGCGGCGACTTCAACGTTCCCGACGAGGATTTCGACCTGCTGCTGCGACTGGAACTGCCGTTCAGCCGCGGCGGCATCTTCGGCCGCGGGTCTCAGGTTCGCATCGACTATCTGCCCACGCGCAAGAACACTCTTAGCCTCGGCGTGAACGTCCCGCTCTGGGGTCGCAACATAGGGGAAACGCGTCCGAAGCGTGACAACGTGAAGCTCGCAAAGCCGCCGCTTACGCGGATCGAGTCGGAGGAACCGCTTCCGGCGCTCGACGAGTCGCTCGGACGGATTCGCGAGGGTGCCCACTGGATCATGCGCCTGGCCACGCCGCTTCTCGACCGTGGCGGCGCCGACCCGCGGGAGGCCTATGCTGATGACGTCACCGGGCTACAGGCTCATCTCGCCCTGAGCGGGCCACGCTTCCCGCGCGGGCGCAGCTTCAACGAGGAGATCCGCGTCTTCCACATTGAGGTCGAACGCGCCTTCTCCATAGCCGCGGCGGGCGAAGCGCTACCGGAGGGCGCAAGTAGCGAGTACGGTCGAGCGGCCGGCGCCGTCGCCCGTCGGATCCTGCTCGACGAAGTGATCTTCCCGTACAACCGCCTGCTGGGCCAGCGTAAGACCAACGATTCGCTGGATCAGTTCGCGGCCGTAGCCCACCAGGCGTTCGCCCGCTGGGTGCTGAACGAATCCGGCTTGCCGGAAGATCGCTTTCGCCCGACCTACTTTGTGTTCCAAGAGCTTGTCGAGATGGTCGAAGGCATCCGGGCGGCGCAGCGCGAGCGCTGGGATGATTCTCGTTTCGTCTGGCTGCCGTTGCAGCTGGGACTACGGGCCGAGGACCACGACACCGAGGCGGAGTTGGATGACATCATCGAGCGTGCCGTGGACGCGCGTTTCACGGTCGGGAACGAAGTCTGGTACGTGATGAACGAGGAGTTCCAGTTCGAGATTGCCCGCTCGGTGCACCGGGCGGAGGACTATCACGTACTCTGGGTCCATGACTTCCGGGGCAAGAACGCCGAAGGCGAGCCGGATGAGATGGCTTTCCGGCATGTGGTCGGCTCGTACCTGTCGGCTATGACGCGCCGCGTGCGCGAGTACGACGAGACCGGGAAGCTGCCGCTCTACTTCCTCTTCCTCGACCAGCACTACTTCGAGATCAACAATGGCCGGCGTTTTCTCCGTGTGCTCCACGAACCGCTGGACTACGAGCTCAGTCTGCCAAAGGGGTATGAAGCTTGGGAAGCGGAGCTTGCGGCGGCCCAGGATAGCCTGCGGCAGGCGGTGGCGGAGTCGCGGCTGTTGCGGGTGCAGATCAGCCAGTACGGCGAAAAATGGCTGAAGAAGCTGCTGCGCGTACACATCAACATCACGAACCCGGCCGACGCCTCGTTCAACAGCCTGCACGTAGCCGGAATCATCCCGATCCCCGACAACATGATGCGGGATCACCGCAAGGTTGCCTTCTACGACGTCACCGAGGACGATCCTTACCGCGGCCTGGCGATGTACACGGGGATGGGCATCGGCGAGCATTACGCGGGCCGCAACTGGGAGGACCGGGCCATCATGGTTCAGGGTCCGTCGGCGCTGACACTGAGAGATGCGGCGCGCAATCTGCTCCTAGATCAGGGTTTCACCGAGGACGAGATACCGGTACCGCTACGCTCGAAGCCCAAGCCGGCGGACTACGATGCCCGCGTGGACAGCATGCGCCGCGAGATGCAGCGCGAGTGGGGGACGGACGGCGGTCGGGTGATGGAGCTGCACAATGAGACCGGCTTCCAGCCGAAGCCGATCAACGTGGCGAAAGCGGTCCAGTACAGCCTGATGCCCTCCGGCTCGCTGCTCAAGGTGCCCGACTCGCTGTGGCAGAGTTACATCTATGCGTCGCTGCTGACCGGCAGCGCGCTGCGTGGCTGCCGTGTGCTGATCTTTGCTCCCGCGCTGGCCTCGGCGCCCAGTTCGGCGGGACCGACGATGGCGCGGGCCCACGGTCTGTTCAGCGCCCTCATCTACTTCCAGAACGAGCTCGGAGACGAAATCGAAGCCGAGGGCGGGTTGCTGAAGACCGGCCTATATGCCCCGCGCTTCGGGGTCGGTGACCTGCGCGGCCGCGTGAGCCAGGGCCGTGAAACGGTAGAGGGATGGCTCAGGACGATCTACCCGGCGAACCCCGCGACGGCAGCGGTCCTCGACAGCCTCGACTACATCCTGGAGGAAGCGGGACACGAGAAAGAGTACCTCGTCGCGTCCGATACTGCAGGGTCCCCGAAGCTTCACCTCAAGGCCAACCTCTTGATCTCGGGGCCCGCTTGGGACGCGCTGATGAGCCGGCCGGAGTGGGGGCCGGTGCTTCGCGAGCACTTGCTGTACCTGGCGCGCCAGACGGGTCCGCTGGCGGACCGCCTCGATGTGCGGGAGGAGCCGGCCGAACTGGCTGAAGCGCTGCAAGATCTGGTGGAGGGTGTCACGGCCGACGCGACGCCCGAGCAGCGAGGGCAGGGGATCGCCTACCTCACCGTTGGTTCGACGAACATGGATTATCGCAGCATGGTGATGGATGGCGAAGTTATGGTGATTGTGACCGGCTGGCAGGCGGCGTTGGGCCTTCTCGACTTCACGCTGCTGAATGGTCTCTGCGAGTGGGTGGATGATCTCGACCGGCTGGACGAGCTGCTGCCGCCGCCGGGCGGCATGACTCGCAAGATCGCCAACTTGATGAAGCTGGCGCTCTAGACAACGGGGGTTCGCGATGCGCAGGATGACTTTGACGATGGCCCTGATGACGGTGGCAGCAACTCATACTCTTGCGCAGGAGCCAAGCCGGATCCTGAATGGGCATGAGTTTCTCCCTTCCCGCATCGTCGAAGGTCCCTTCGCGATTAGCTACTTCATGACCACCACAGGCGGCGGCATCGCCTTCGATCTCAAGACGCCGTTCCTGGACTTCGATGGAGATACTCTTGGAACGTTGGCGGGCGACGTCGCCTTCATGTCACTGGGTTTCCGGTACCAGCAGCGCTTCGGTCGGTGGTTCGCGGCGCGCTTCTCCTTCGGCGCTGGCGGGCGCCTCGGGGTCGACGAGCAATCGGTGCTGGCGCAAGGTGTGACGGGCTCGTTCGTCTGGAGCCTCGGCGCGACGGCTAGGATCTTTGAGAGCGACAAAGTCATCATTTCCGGCGCCTTAGATTTCTCGCGTACGGACCTCGTGGGCCTCGATCCCTTCGGATTTGCGCGGAAGATCATCGATGAGGGCCTGGAAGCTGAGGACAACTCGCTGGTGCAGAAGGGTGATGCAATCAGCGGCGTCGTGAGCGCGCGCGTGGGCTGGGCGCCGGCCGCCTGGATCGGTGTCACGGGCGTCCTCGAGGGTGGCCGTGGTGATGTGACCGATGACGCAGCCGAGAGCCTGTTGGGCGGCGGGGCCGCGGTCGGGATCGACCTCAAGAATCTGGGGCTGATCCCGATTGGCCTTCAGCTCTCGGGTAAGACGGACGCCTTCTCGCAGGGTGGGCCCGACCTCGCCGCACGCTCCTGGTCCTACGGCATCGGTTTCTTCTACACCGGCTGGCGCGACTTCTCCATCGGGCTCGAGACGTCGATGGCATTGTTGGACCGCCGCGACGTGGAGGACGATTTCGAGGCGTTCATAGCGACGTTCAACCTGCGCTATTGGCCGTAGGTTGGAGATGCAACTGCGGAATTGATCTACGGACCTGACGACGGATGGCGCGTACGCCGATGCGCTAGCCGTTGAGTGGAAGCGCCATGCGGTCAACTCATATTGTGCGCTCGTGTCACTGATTCTCCTGCTGACTCTCATCGCGATTGCGTTCGTTGGCCTGATCGGTGAACGGATCCGACTGAACCGTCGCCGCAAAGCCATCCCCCTGCTGATCGCGGTCACCGGAACCCGTGGCAAGACGAGCGTGACGCGGATGCTCGCGTCGGTCCTGCGGCGAAGCGGGCGTCGCGTCCTGGCAAAGACCACGGGATCTGAGGCGGCCTTCATCTTGCCGGACGGGTCCGAACGTGAAATCCGCCGGCGCGGTCGCCCGTCCATCATCGAGCAGAAGCGCGTCATTCGATTGGCTGCGGAATTGGGTGTTGATGCGGCGGTCGTCGAGGTCATGAGCATCCACCCCGAGAACCATTGCGTGGAGGCTCACCAGCTGCTGAAGCCCGACGTGGTCTTGGTGACGAACTTCCGGGTCGACCACACCGGTGCGGTGGGCCAGACGCGGGAGGCGGTCGCCTCGGCCCTCGCTCTGGACGTTCCGCGCGGCGCCCGGGCCTTTGTACCGCAGACCGAGTGTCTGCCGGAATTCCGCGCCGCGGTTGAAGGGCGCGGTGGGGAGGTGATCGAGGTGCCGGCAGGAGTCGCTTCCTCGCTGCTGAAAGAGGGCTCCTTTTCGGGTCCGGGCCTGTTCGGCGAAAACATCGATCTCGTGTGCGCGGCGGCTCGCGCGCTCGACATCGACGATCAAACCATCCGGGAAGGCATCCGCCCCGGCCCCGGTGACGTCGGATCGCTGGGGATCTGGCGGTATCGGCGGGGCGACTCGGGACAGCCATTTATCTTGGTGAACGCGTTCGCCGCCAACGAGCCCGAATCCACCGCGCTGGTGCATGGTAGCGTCATGGCCGCACTTGGGGTTCGGGCGGAACGCTGCGTGGGCCTGTTGAACCTTCGCCCCGATCGGGGTGACCGGACGCTGCAATGGGCCGAAGCGCTACGTGGCGGATTCCTGGATCGGTTTAGTCGGCTGTATGTGATAGGACTGCACGCGCGGGCACTGGCGCGGCGATTGAAGCGTGGCAACGCTGCGGGGAGAATCGAAGTGGTTCGCGCGAATCGGCCGGAGGAAATCACGCAAAGCGTGCTTCTGGGCATGGGTGACACCGGCGGCGTCGTGTTCGGGTTCGGGAACATCGGCGGCGCGGGGGAAGCGCTGGTGGCCCACTGGAGCGCCGCGGGCGAACGCTTGGAGGCCTGAGAGCGGATGGGTTTCGAGCTCCCCTTCATCGGACTGCTGATCTCGCTGGCCTTCACCGCGCTCACGGGCCTCTATCCCGGCGGCATGATAGTGCCCAGCTACCTCGTGCTCTTCATCCAAGAGCCGGCGCGGATCGCCGGTACGCTGATCGCTGCCTTTCTGACTATGGCAGCCTACCGACTCTCGTGTCGCTGGCTCATCCTGTTCGGGCGGCGTCGCTTCGTCTTCCTGATTCTCGTCGGCGGGTTGTGGGCGTTCGTCTGGGGCCAGTTCTTCCCGGCCATCTTCCCCGTATCACTCGAATTCAGGGTGATCGGGTGGGTGATACCCGGCCTGATAGCGAGTCACCTGGATCGGCAAGGCGTCCTGGTCACGACGGCGGCGCTGGTCACAGTCACGGTAGCCACGGCGTGGGTAGGGCTCATGCTGAACCTGATCTGAGGAGGTCGTGAAGGAAGCCGGGTCCATCGATCGCCGCTTGAAAGAACGCATTGTCGCGGCAGGGGTCGTGAGCCTCTTCGCCTGGCTGGCGCTGCAGGCGCTGTCGCCTCGACAGTCAGTGCCGTGGTCGGACGAGATGCGCCAGGCGGCCGAGCGCATGGAGCGCGCGATCGCAGCCGTCGCCGGCTACAGCGAGACCGCGGGAATAGAGATCGATGGGTCTATTGATCTCAACCGCACCGGTCTGGTCGGACCGGAATACTCCCCCTTGTTCACGACGCTGGGCCGGCTGGAGGCGAAGCGCACTAGCACGAATCCCGATGTGGCCGCGCTGTTGGTGTACCTGTTGCGCCGTGGCGGCGTGTCCGCCGGCGATACGATCGCGCTGGGTTGTTCCGCTTCGTTTCCCGCCCTGATGATCGCGGCCCAGGCCGCCGCCGAAGCGATGGGCGTCCACCCGGTGACGATTCTGTCCCTGGGCGCCTCGGCGTACGGCGCCACCCAGCCGGAGTTCAATCTGCTGGATATCCACCGGCTTCTGACGAACGAGCGCATCCTCGCCACAGTCCCGGCGGCGGTCTCGCTGGGTGGGGAGGACGATGTCGGCGCCGAGTTCGGGCCGGCTTTGAGGGGGCGTCTGCTGCGGCAGATTCGTGGCAGCGGGGTTTCCCTGGTGCAGGAACCCGACCTGCGCCGGAACGTCGCGCGGCGGATGGCGATCTACCTCGGGGCGTCCGAGGTTCGAGAGACCAGCGAAGCGCAGCCCGATCCGGTGGGGCCGGTAGGACGGGGACGGGTGGCGGCGTTCGTGAACATCGGCGGCGCCGATGCGAACCTCGGCTCGAGCCCGCTCGTCTTGAACGTGGAACCCGGTCTGAACACGGAGCTGGCGCTTCCAGCGCCGGAATTGCGGGGCGTGCTATTCGAGATGGCCGCGCGCG
>JBDHHL010000040.1:0-16987 GCA_039589375.1 Gemmatimonadota bacterium
AACTCGCCGGAATGACTGAAACAGAAGCAGTCAGTCCTATCAAGAATCGCTTTCTGCAGGAACGTTGCGCGAATCCCTGGCTTCTGGTCGCCCGTGAAGGCCAGTTGAGTAGGTAGGCAGGTATGTCCAGTACTGCCACGGCTGAGACTCTCTGGAGTGGGGAAACCCCACACAGCCGCCACAACTAATCGCACAGCGTTGTTGATTTTAATAGCAAGATAGGTTGGTGGGCTCGCTTTTGGCAAACGAAAAGGATTGTCAATAAGAGTACGCCTTGGCTTCGTCTTTCTTGGTGGAAGGCGAAACGGAGTGGGGTTTCTAGAAGATCGCCTTTTTGAGATGGAAGGCGAACTGTCGAGGGATCCTCCCTCTATCGACTACTGCGCGTGGCCCCGGGGCACCGCTTGGAGGCGGCAACCAGGGTCCGCGGATCGTGCCGCTCCCCGCACCCAAGCTCGCGGGTGAGCTAGCCCTCGAAGCGGCGCTCGCCGAGCGGAGGTCGGTCAGGGAGTACACGCGCGACCCGCTGGCGCTGGCCGAGGTTGCCCAGCTGCTGTGGGCGGGGCAGGGAGCCAACCACTCGGGAGCGAGGAGAACGGTGCCCTCCGCCGGAGCGCTCTACCCGATCGAGCGAGGCTCACGACTATCCACTTAGCTAGCGATTAGCGCGTTCTTGCACCTAGCATCCAAGCGAGTCACTATCAGGCAATCAGCACGAGCCGTGTTTGAGGGATTGGTGCATCCCGTCCACAGCACTGGCTGCATTCTTGGATGGGAGATTGACTCCTTTGTCGCGACGTAATCAGCGCTTGCAGGTACCGTTACTGCCTATCGGCGTACGACTCCGCGCCCAGGTGGGCGCAGGCGAACACATAACCGTTGGGCGCGAAGAAGCGCTATGAAGCGCAAGGTGATCAAGGGAGCGTTGTACGGGTTCCTTGGAACCTATATGAGCCGCTACTCCGAATACGATCGTTACTGGCTCTTCGGGTTCCTTGTGTCGGACCTCCAGCACTTACGGATCGATCTGCTCGCCAGCACGGGTGGCTCGGCTGAGGATTCGCCAGATTCGTATGCAATTGCCCTGGCCAAGATGAAGTTTCGGGATCAGGTTGCGAAGGCTCGCCTCTCCGTGAGTTACGTCCGAGCGGCGGAGCTTGAGCTCGTCAGCGAGCCACACACGACAAGAGAATCGTCAATGGCCATTCGTGCGACGGATATCGCGTAACGTTCAGAGTCGTCGCCTGGATGGATACGGGTCGTGCGTACGGCCTGGAAAAGAGGGTCTGAATCGCGCCGCACGATGCATCGGTGGAGATGCGAAGTGCACCGCCTGGCGTTTGCTGGCGCTGTCGAAGTATCGGCGTACGGCTTCTGGCCGCGCTGCGCAGCAGGTTCCTTCGATGATGTCTGGGCAACGAACGGATTGCCTTTGTTCGCGCTACGCCGCTCGTTCCTCACGGCGCCGCTGAAACGAAGAACCGTCAGGCGCGATCACGAGGTCTCTGATGCCAACAGTGCCGCATGCTGGTGGAGGGGGAGAAGCCGTAGTCCGCGATTGGAGAGCCGGAGGAGTCCAATGACGACGAGACACCATGCCGAGGAGCGATCGATGCTCGACTCCCGAGTCCCGCACCGCACCCAACCCTTCACTCGGGTCCGCGCAGCGGCGAGTTCCGGGACTCTCGTGACCATTGCGGTGGCCGCGATCATCGCGGCATCGACCTCCTGCGCTTCCGCCCCCCAGGACGAACCGATGGGCGGCACCTACGATGACCTCCTCGCCCTATTCGACGAGTGGCGCGCCTTCGAGATGCCCGAGTTCGTGGAAGGCGTGCCCGACTACTCCGCGAGGGCGATGGCCGCGCAGCGCACGGCGCTCGCGGGGTGGCAGGCCCGGCTCGACGGCTTCGACGTCCAGGGCTGGCCCGTCGCCCAACAGATCGACTGGCACCTCGTGCGGGCGGAGATGAACGGCCTCGAGTTCGACCACCGTGTGCGTCGGCCTTGGGAGCGGGATCCCGCCTTCTACGTCACCATCTACCCCGCGCAGAGCGATGTGCCCGCGCACGAGGGCCCGGTGATCCACGGGTGGATCGACCTCTGGCTGTACGACTATCCGCTGTCCGCAAAGGATGCCGCGGAGCTTGCGGAGCGCATTGGGGCTACCCCCTGGATCCTGGAGCAAGCCCGGGTCAACCTTACAGGGGATGCACGCGATCTCTGGCTGGCGAGCCTCCGCTCCTTCCGCGGGCAGGTAGCGGACCTCGAGAGCCTGGGGGAACGGTTCGGCGGAACGAGCGCCGAACTCGATGCGGCCATCGTCGCCGCACGCGAAGCCACGGCGGCCTTCCTCGGGTGGCTCGAGGAGGAGGCCCCCTCGAAGACGGGCCCCTCGGGTGTGGGGAAGGACGACTACACTTGGTACATGCAGAACGTCCACCTCGTCCCGTTCTCCTGGGAGGAGCAGGTCACGCTCATGCGTCGGGAGCTCGCGCGGGCCCATTCGTCGCTCCGACTGGAGGAGAACCGGAACCGGGACCTCCCCGAGCTCGAGCGCATCGACGACGCCGACGAGTACGACCGGCGGCTGAACGACGTGGTCACCCGGTATATGGAGTTCCTCGACGAGGAGGAGATCCACACGATCGAGGAATGGATGGACCCCGCGCTCCGCGCACAGATGGGGAGCTTCACCCCCGCGGGCCCGGACGAACTCCGGAGCTTCTTCCAAGAGGTGAACTACCGGGACCCCATGGTGCTGATGACACACAAGCACCACTGGATCGAGCTCGCGTACATCAGGGAGAAGCCGCATCCCAGTCCGATCCGCAGCGCCCCGCCCCTCTACAACATCTACGACAACCGCTCGGAAGGGCTCGCGACTGGGATCGAGGAGATGATCATGCACGCCGGGCTCTACGACGGCTTTCACCGCTCGCGCGAGCTCGTCTGGATCATGCTCGCGCAGCGGGCTGCACGGGCGCTCGCCGGTCTCTACCTCCACGGTGACGAGTTCACGATGGAAGAGGCGGTGGAGTTCGCGGGGCGATGGACGCCCCGGGGTTGGCTGCCGGACGCCGACCTGGTCCGGGGCGAGCAGCAACTCTACCTCCGCCAGCCGGGCTACGGCACGAGCTACGTGACCGGGAAGATCCAGCTCGAGGAGCTGATGGCCGAGGTGGCGCTGGAGCGGGGGGACGCGTTCACCGTCAGGAGCTTCTTCGACGATTACTTCGGCGCCGGGGTCATTCCGCACACGCTGGTGCGCTGGGAGATGTCCGGCCGGAAGGATCCGATACTGGTGGGAGGCGAGGGCGGGGGGTGACGCCGACGCTCCTCGACAGAATGACCACGTCCCGTGGCGGTGTAGCCACGAGCTGATTGCCTTCGCTTACAGCTGCGCCGCTCGGTTCCTCACGACGCCGCTGAGACTCATGACCGATAGGCGTCACATGGGAGGCACAGATGGCGAGCGACACGTGGTTTGAAGCATACGACGGGCAGACGACCGATGAACTGCTGGCCCTCGAGGACGACTACAGGATCGACTCCCTTGTCGTAGCGTTTGAAGAGGCCATACAGCAGAAGGCCGTATCGCAGCCAATTTCGAAGCAGGAGCGATACGTCCTCGCTATCGAAGCTCTTGAACGCGAAGTCAACAACGGTGGCTACAGTCAGTTCTTCTTCAATTCGTCGCACGAGTTCGTCGATGTAGTCGAGGAGGCGCTCTTGGCCATCGGCTGCCCTAGGGTTGCTGCAATCACGGGTCGTGCGATCACGTCGCTTGGGATCAGCGGGGAACTGACTGGAGACAAGGCCGAAGCAGTCATTTTGGCCGACAGCGAGCCGGTTCGCGAAGCCCTCGAGGATTGCGACGATCAGTACTTCGACAATGACGAGCCTATTGCCGACAGGCTGTTCGAGTGGATTAAGCTCAATCGAGCCTTAATTACTATCGGTGACGCCTTGTAAGCGTTGCAGCTGGCGCTGCGGCCTTTCAGGCTACGGCCATTCGGCGCACGGCTGCTCATCGCATGCGCGCAGGAAGCGAGACACGTGGATAGCCGAGTGATCTTCCGAGACTCAGCCGGTCGGGAACTCACGCTCGACGACCTGTAAACGGCTACGGGCGTTATCGGATGGGAGATACCAGGCCCTGGAGATGTGCCTGAAGAGGCCCTGAGCTTGCACCAGGCGGGTCGCGAGGCTGGCGCCGCCGGCGACTACGAGAATGCCTTCGCCCTCTTCTCCCAGGCCGCTGCATTAGCACCCGGCTGGCCATATCCAGTTTATGACGAAGCTTTCACCCACCTTTTGATGGGAGACTTCGCCGCGGCCCTTGAAGACTACCGCCGCACTATCGCGCTCGCTCCTCGGGGCTTCTTCACTGCGCGAACGGCCGTTGACGTGCTTGAGCGTGAAGAGGCGGGCGAGCTGCCGGTCGGTATTTACCTCGCGTATAGTCAAGTGGGGTGGATTCAGGACCCAACGGCGAAAGAAGCTCGTTTGCGAGAGCTACTCGCACGCGCCCCGGCCTTTGCTCCCGGCTGGAAAGAGCTCGCCACGCTGCTTGAGGACGGTGCGGCAAGGCTCGATGCCATCGAGCGTGGACTTGCCGCCCATCCGGACCCGGAGACTCGCGGCATTCTGTTGATCAACCGTGCAATCGTGCTATTCAGTCAGGGCAACCGCGATGAGGCGATTGCGATTCTCGGCTTGCTTGCGCTCGATGAGGAAGGTTCCTCGAGCTCTGCTGAACAAGCGAAGGCGGCGTTGGCGATGTTGCTTGACCAAGAGGCGGGGCAGTGATCAGGTGAACGCGTAACCGGTAGGCAGATCCGCTCCGTGGTATGGAGGTTTGGCTTGAACTCTGAGAGAGAGTCGCATCGCGAAACTGCCGAGGCTTGGGAGGTAGTGGCCCGGGCGAAGTATGACGCTGAATTCCAAGAGCACGTCAGACTCCTCCGCTCGGGGCGGCATAACCTGCTCGATGTCGAGCGCAAACTGATCGGCACAGCGCTAGCCGGCTCGCATGTAGTCCATCTCCAATGCTCCCACGGGCTTGACTCCCTGGGCCTGCTCAACGCGGGAGCCGCTTCTGTCCTCGGGATCGATATCAGCGAGGAGATGATCCGTCAGGCACGAGCTAAGGCGGCTGCCGTGGGTGCGCAAAGCGCTGAGTTTCTCTGCTCCGATGTCACTGATTTGCCGGCCGAGTTGTTTTCGATTGCTGACTTGGTGTACACGGGACGCGGGTCGTTGCCGTGGGTGTTGGACTTGGAAGCCTGGTCGGAGTCGGTCTCGCGGCTGCTTCGCCCGAAGGGACTGCTCTTCATCTTCGAAGGACACCCGTTGGACGCGCTCTGGGAGCGCGAGGCTGAGAGGCTCGTGCTGCGGCCGCATGTCGGGTATTTTGATGAAACTCCCGACGAGTCTCCCGGCTTTCCGGCAGACGTAGTAGCTAGAGAGTGCGGGGCTGATCGCCCGCGCGTGCTCGAGCGCCAGTGGCGTCCGGGCGAGGTCATCGAGGCGTTGCTTGCCCGGGGTCTCGAGTTGAAGGGATTTCGGGAATACCCGGAGATGTTCTGGAATCAGTTCCCCAACTGGCCGAACGACCTGAAGAACCGGTTGCCGCATACATATTCGATTCTGGCACGCAAGCCTGTTCGCGTCGAGCAGGGATCTGCCTAGCAAGCGTCTGCACATGACCGGGCAGGCTCGTTGCCAGGTGAAACGCGTATCCGTGGGGCATTGCTCCAACGTTATCCAGTAGACTGGCTAATAACTACCGCGGAGGAGCGTGAATGAACTGGCAAGCGTTGGCTGCCGTGGCCGAGTTGGTCGGGGCCTTGGCGGTCGTGGTGACACTGGATCGTGCAAGGGGTGCTGATCGCGGCGTGGCTTGCCAAATGGATGGCCGTCAAACCCGAAGAGCAGGTCCAGTCTTAGTGGCGGCTTTATTCCTGCCGCGGCTATGACAAATCAGAAGCTTGTCCTGATCTTCGCTTTCGCGACCGCGGCCGTCTATCCGCAGATGACCCGCGCGCAAAGTCAATTTTCAGTCGATCCCGACGAGACGATCAACTACGCCTTCGACTACTCCTACGGGTTTGGTACGTACGAGGTCACCGATCATCGAGTTACCCTGTTGCAGGTCCCGGTCTCGTTCACCCTGCGGTCTTTGGAGAAGTACAACTGGGGAATCCGCTTGCGCGTATCGGGCGTGCTCGCGATCTACGACTTCACCACGATCGAGGAATTCGAGATCGAGCAGATTCGGTCCGTCACGCTTGTCCCAGGTATCGAGTTCCTCTTCCCCACCGGGAGTCGCTCCCTGCTGCGGCCGCATCTCGACATTGGAGTGGCCAAGCCGGAAGGTGGAAGCGCTATTCCGCTATCCGCCGCAGGAGTACGGTGGGAGTTCGTTACGAACTGGCGGCGTTGGGAGATAGGCGTCGAGCCGAGGCTCCAGTTCGGCCTATCCAGGACGGACAGCGAGAAGGACGACGAAGGTTTCGGCGATTTGGGCGCCTACCTCGATGCTCGGTACCCCTTCTGGTTCCAGATCAGCCGGCATCAGCCAGACTGGGGCGTCTACTTCGAATCCGGCTGGCTGTTCAACGAGTTGACGTTTCTCACGGTGACGGGAGGTCAGCGACGCATCGATCAGCAGTACGAGATTGGCGTGACCTTGGGATTCCGCGATCGGGCCAAAATCTGGTTCGTGACGCTGCCGCGGATCGGTGTGGGCTATCGCTTCGGCGGCGGCATGAGCGGGATCAGAATTCGAATCGGCGGGAACCGAATGCTGCGCTTCCCCGACGCGTCAACCGGCGAGGGGATCGTCCGGTAAGGTAACCCATGGTCGACGTCGCTCCCTCCCGCGCAGACACAGAACAGCTCGCCGCCGCCAGCCGGCTCGCACCGGGAGGAACTGAGCAACCGGTGAGTGACGCCTGTCAGGGTGGAAGGCAACAGCATGTGCGGTGGGCGTGGCCGCGCTTTGGGCACAGCCTGACTGCATCATGTACCTCAACCTCGCGTCAACAGCGCGACCGCCTCCTCGTATTCTCCCAAGAGAGTGAGCATGTACGCCTCGAGCGCTATCAGTTCCCGATTGGGATCGATTTGGCGAGTGACCCTGCTTCGGGCGCGGGCCAGGACCGAGCGGGCGCTGTCCGGCAACCCCGCGCGGGCCAAGATTCCGCCGTATAGCATCTCACCTTTGAGCTGCCAGTAGGCGCGCTCGTCTTCCGGTGCGAGGGTATCGAGGTTGGCGACCAGCTCTTGGGCTATGTCAACGTTCGGCTGAGCAGCCGGAGTCGTCATCAGACGCAGATGACAAACGGCGAACCGGTAGTCGGGGAGGGAAGGTGAGACACCTTCTTCGCACCATCGCTCGGCCCGAGAGAGTAGCTCTACGTCAAGGGAACCGTTAGAGAGTCGGAACAGAATCCGGTTGTCGCGATCGAGGTAAGGATCTGCATCGTAAGCTCTACGCGCGGACAGCACGGCCGCCGGAACGTCACCGATCTGGTAGTACAGGTGGCTGAGTGTACTGTGAGCCCTGGCCAACGATGGATCGAGACGCGTGGCTGCCTCCAGGTCGAATCGTGCAGCATCGATCAGTCTATCCGCATCGGCAGGATCCGGCGGAGTCCGGCAGACCCACCTGCAGTAATCCAACGTGCCACGCAACTCCAGCGCCCGGGCATGATTCGGGTCGAGACTCAGCGCACGCTCCGCGTGCGCACGGCCGATTCGGGCCCATTGCTCATACTCGGCGTGATCGTGGGCCAGCCGTGCCCGCCGGTCGGCGATTTCGCCGCGTAATAAGATCGGCTCGATCCAGCTCGGATCTGCCAACTCGGCCAACGCAAGGATCGAATCTGCGACCACTCGGGCGGCCGAGCCGATCGTATGGGCATCCTCGTCGATATACTGCTCGGCGTCTTTGAGAAGCCTCTCGGCGCGTTGCACTAGCGCCCACGCCTTTGGGCTCGAGCTGGTCGCTCGGCGATAACCCATACTGACCCCGTCGCCGAGACGATCACGCAGGAAAAGCGCAGCTTCTTCCGCAAAGAAATACTCTATGGATAGAAGATCGCTCATCGGCGCATCGAAGCTCCAGCGCCGGACTTCCGTACCGCTGACGCCGTCGACGAGCCGAGCGGTGACACGCACCGACTCGTCCCGTTTCTCGACAGTACCCACCACCAGACTGCCGACCTCCAGAGCGCGTGCGACGCTGTCAGGTGGGATACTGGGCCGTCGGAACGGTGCCACGCCGTTTCTTGAGATCACGTCCAGTGACCGAGATTGAGAGAGCTGGTCAATCAACGTTTCGGTGAGACCGTCGGCAAGATAGCCGAGCTCGCCGTTGGTGCTGTGGTCTTCGAAGTACAGGACGGCAACACGCTGCGGGTCGAGGCCTGTCCCGCGGGCTTCTGCCCCTGCCGCGGTCAACGTACCGTCGCTACTGATCAGACCGTAGCAGATCCCCACCGCCCCGACCAGCATGAAACCATGCATCCAGACCTCTATAAGCTTCGGCTTCTGGTAGCCCTTCTCGCCGTGGAACCAGGAGGCAATCGCCGTTCCAGGTATCCCGAACAGGTAGATTACCAGAGCGATCTGATATGCGATTTCTGGGAGCAGGCCATGCCCAATGGCCAGGTCGATGGCTTCCACCACCAAGAAACCAAAAACGATGAAGATGCCCAAGAGCTGAAAGACGCGGCGCTTCTTGAGTTCCGCCCAGAGTCCGTTTCTAGAAGAGCGCCTGTAGTCTCGGTAGGGTTCGCGGTGGCTCACGTTCGACGCGCGATACCCGAGATCTTTGGTAGCAACTGGGCCTCCCTTGACAACGCGGTGAACACGCTAGAGATGCACCTCCCGCCGACATGAGGTTCGCGCCCGGCTCCTCGGGCTCTTCCCCTCGACCCTGTCGGTTAGCCCCACTTCCCGCCGAGTTCCTCGAGACCCGCCCGTGCCAGGTCATCCGGAGTCATTGCGATCCGGAACTGAACATCGGCCTTGAAGGTCAGGAACCAGGGCTCGGCCAGAGCCGGAACGTCGGCGGAATTCGCAACGTCGACCACCAGAAAAGCTGCGCGCTGACCGTCCTGCTCCGAGAAGTAAACCGCTTGCGGTTCCGCCTCCGCGATAATGCGCTGCAAGCTCTCGCCAGCAGTGCCATCTCGCACCGCCTCGTTGAACTCTTCGACTGGGAAGTATACCTGCATAAGCATCCGCACTGGCCGACTCTCCCAATTGGCGATAGACAAACGAGCCCCCGGCCGATGTGCTATCGCACCGAAACGTGATGGTCAGAACTTGCCGATCGTGGAGGAAGCTGGCCTTGGCCGCTGGGGCCAACCTCCTCCCCGAATTGGCACCTCGGGCTGGCTGACAGAATGTCCGGTCTACCAGACGGCGCCAATCCCCCAGGACGCGCCGCGAGCACGGCCGCGGTGCACCTCCCCCTCCTACGTCGGGCGAATAATAATGGTAGGAATTCTTGCTAGCGGCAAGCTGAAGTGGAGGGACGCACTCTTGGGCGGCACGCGAACAGGCGGGTTCCCGATTCCAACTTCGGCCTTTCTAGGTGGAAGGCGAACGCTGGGATGACCATGCTGTGGATGCAGCATACACACCCACACTGTCCAGCTACTAGCCGGCAGACGGCGCCTCACCTCGTCGCAGTCTTCTCGGGAAGGGGCGGCGCCTGGTCGACCGGTATGGGCGATTCGTACGGCTTGCCTTCCGTCTTCTCCAGGTAGAATTCCTTCGCTCGCTCCAACAGCGATGCGTCGATCAGCATGTCGACGCCGGTGAGCGCCATCACCTTTGCGGCGACCTCCGCGGCGGCGATGGAGCCCTCGGTTCCGTGGGAGGCCGCGGTGGCCCAGCTGTGCCAGGGAATGTCGGCTGCCGCCGAAGTGATGCCCACGCTGACCGTTGGCGCGATGTAAGAGACCTCAGCCACGTCGGTAGAGCCGCCGCTCACAGGCTCCGGCTCGTCGGCCAGCGGCTTGATCTCTGTGTCGAGGCCCTTCTCCTCGATTTCCAGCGATCGCTGAAGCTCCAGGGCGAACTCCTGGTACTCCTCGCTGAAGAGCGGGGCGCCCACGATCTCGAGGTTCGCCTGCATCGCTTCCTGCAGCGGGCGGTTGAGCATCGTTTCGTGTACGCCGGTGATCAGCGTCACTTTGTGCGTGGTGCGGGTCGCCATGGCGGCGCCCTCGGCGATCTTCAGGATCCAGTTGTAGTACTCCTCCACCTTTTCCCTGTCCGCCTCACGGACGTAGTACCAGACCTTCGCGTACTCTGGAACGACGTTGGGGGCGTCCCCGGCGGACGGTATCACGTAGTGGATGCGTGCCGTGGGACGGATGTGCTCGCGCATCATGTTGACGCCGTAGTTCATCATTTCCACCGCGTCCAGCGAGCTGCGGCCGTTCCAGGGGTCGGCCGCACCGTGAGCTGCCTGTCCGAAGAACTCGACGGTGAAGTTGTTGAGAGCCCGGCCCGGCTGGTTGCGCACCTGCGTCTCCAGGCCGGGGTGCCAGTCGAGCACTCCGTCCAGGCCGTCGAAGACCCCCGCCTTGGCCATGTAGACCTTGCCGACGACGGTCTCCTCGGCGGGCGAGCCGAACAGCTTGACCGTACCCTGGATACCGTGCTGCTGCATCGCTCGCTTGATCGCGATCGCTGCACCCACCGAGCCGGCGCCGAACAGGTTGTGCCCGCAGCCCTGACCGCTGGTCACGCCGTCGGCGCGGGTCTGCCGATGCGGTACCGGGTCGTTGCCGATACCGGGCAGCGCGTCGTATTCGGCCAGCACGCCGATGATCGGGCTGCCGCTCCCCCATGAAGCAACGAAGGCGGTGGGCATATCGGCGACCCCGCGCTGCACGCTGAAGCCCTCTTCCTCCAGGACCCCGGCCAGGAACTCGGCGGACTGAGCTTCCATGAGGGCGATCTCGGAATAATCCCATAGCTTCATCGCCATCAGGTGAATCTCCGAGGAGATCTGGTCGACCGCGTCCAGAGCGGTCTGCTTCTCGGGCGGCAGCGTCTGGGCGGCAAGCGCACCGGATGTTGCCAGCGCGAGGACGCTGGTGAGCGCAATTCGAACGGTCAGCCGTGAGGCCATCAGTGAACCTCCCAATTTCGAGGAGAGTGAATTTGACGCGATCAGCCCGACAAAACTGCACAAGTCGTCGGCATCGGGCAACCTAGAAGTACTTGTACTGTGCCTTGCCGCGCAGAGCGCGCTCGGCGATGTCGTAGGCCGCCGGGAACGCGCGGTCGCTGTTGGCCAGCACGACCACACCTAATCCCTGGTCGGGATAGATGATCATCACGCTACGCGAGCCGAATGTGATCCCCATCTGCCACAGGGCGTCGCCCTGAGCGCTGTGCTGGATTCCTGGGCCCAGGCCCCAGGAGAAGTCGTCATTGATGCGGATCTGCGGCCTGCGGATCTCGGCCGCGAGCTCCGAACTCAAGTGCTGCGGGCTCGCCAGCTCGATCAGGAAAGTGGCCAGATCCGGAGCCGTTGCTCTGAGTGAGCCGACGGCGCTGGGCTTGGGAGAAGGTACCCTAGGGACGGGCCCATGGATGGCGCTCGCAATCGACACGAGCCCGAAGGCGCAAATCAGAACCCAGGTGATGTTCGCCACGATCGCGAGCGTCGTTCCGGGCTTCGTCGCCGGCTTGCCGGCGATGAAGCGGTGCCCGAGGGACGCCAGGATCAGCAGGACGACTATGAAGACGGTGCCGACGACGGCGTTCAGCACGGCGATGTTTGGCAGTGCTTTCCACACCGTGATCGCGATCACCAGCAGGGTCACGAGCCACGTAACGATGGCAATACCGAGCATCGCTCGTGCATCGGGCCGCCATATACCGGCGAGTATGCGCCGTGCCGGAAGGCTCAGCAGCGCCAGGACCAGGAAGAACATGCCGAACGGGGTCAGGAACGCCAGCAGCGGAATCGCATAACTCAGGTGCCCATTCGCCATACGGGGAAGGATGCTGGCATCGTTGACGAAGCTGCTGGACTCCATGCCGAGGGGCTCGAAGACCAACTCCGTTCCCGCCTTGCACAGGCGCAGTTCGCTTGCTTGCTCGACCGCTTCCTGCATGTACATCGCGCCTCCACCGGAGTACAGGAAGCGAGACCCCGGGCGGAAGGTGACGCGCTTGTTCACTGGGATCAGCTGATCGGTCAGTCCCGAGCTGTGCGAGGCCAGGTGGCGCAGCGTGATCTGGTCCCCGAACTCGGATGGCGGCAGCCAGGGCTGATCGAGGGAACTGACGATGGGCGCATTGAGCGAGAGTCGCCCCTGGTCGACCAGGCGGAGCGCGGCGTAGGCCGTCACGACCTTGCTGATCGAAGCTACCTCGAAGGCCGTGCCCGGCGTGACCGACCCGCCGGCGACCTTGTTCTTGACGCCGAAACCGGCGGTCCATACGACCTGGAAGTCGCGAACCAGAGCGATCGACAGCCCGGGGATCCCGTCCTCTGCCATTCGTTCCTGGATGTAGCCCTCCAGGTCCGAAACCACCGCCTCCAGCGGTTCGTTGGATCGGAGCGGCCGTTCGTCCTGCGGCTGGGGTAGCGCGGCGAGCGCGTTTGCCGGTACAGGTGCAAGCGCGACCAGCGCGTACGTCAGCATCCACGACAAATAGATTCTTCTGTAGTCCATTCCGAGGCGTCGTTCGGCGAGTCTCGATGGCCCAGGGGCTTGCACATCATGCGCTGCCGTCCGAACCTATGCAACTCGCGAACAGGTCCAAAACAGGACGAGGGTTACATGATTCGAGCCAGACCCGACAAACTGGCGACGCTGATGCTCTGCATCGCGGTCGCTACGGTATACCCTTTCTCTATCCGCGCGCAAAGCGTCGAGAAGCGTGCGATGCCGCCCACGCGGGCGGAGCGCAGCGAGTTTCGAGAGACCAGCTCCTACGATGATGTGATGTCTTTGGTGAAGAGCCTGGTCAAGACATCTCCGCGGCTCCATCTCGCCACGCTCGGCTACACGATGGAGGGCCGCGCGCTGCCGGCGGTTGTGGTGGGCGATGTGGAAGACGCGAGCCCCGAAGCCGTGCTGGCGACGGGCAAGGTTCGGATGTTCGTCCAGGCGAACATCCATGCCGGCGAGGTGTGCGGGAAGGAGGCGATGCAGATCCTCCTGCGCTCGCTGGCCAACGGGGAGCACAGCGAGTGGGCCGACTCGCTGGTCTTGCTGATCGCGCCGATCTACAACGCCGATGGTAACGAGCGGGTCCGTCTGACGAACCGGCGGTACCAGCATGGCCCCGTCGCCGGCATGGGCCAGCGGGCTAACGGCCAGGGCCTGGATCTCAACCGCGACAACGTGAAGCTCGAGTCGCCGGAGGCGCGTTCGCTCGTCTCGTTCTGGAAGCGCTACGATCCTCACATCGTGATGGACCTTCACACGACGAACGGCACACGCCACGCCTATCATGTGACGTACGCACCGCCGTTGCATCCGAACACCGACGCCGGGATCATCGATCTGCTGCGAGACGAGATGCTGCCGCAGGTGACTCGGGAGCTGCGAAGTAAGTATGCATGGGACTACTACTACTACGGCAACCTGCCCTGGCGCGGCATGGACGCCGAGCGCGGCTGGTACACTTTCAGCCATATGCCGCGCTTCCTCACCAATTACGTCGGGATGAGGAATCGGATCGGGATTCTGAGCGAGGCCTACTCCTACGCGACCTTCGAGGAGCGGATCCTCGCCACGCTGCGGTTCGTCCAGGAGGTGGCCGACTACGCGTACCGGAACGCCTCGACCATCCGCAGTGTCATCGAACGCGCCGACGCGGCGGGAATCGTCGGAGATGAGATGGCGCTGCAGGCAACGATCCAGCGCTCCGACGAGCCGGTCGAGATCCTGATGGGCGAAGTCGTCGAGGAGCGGAATCCCTACTCCGGCGAACCGATGCTCCGGCGCCTCGATGTGCGGCGGCCCGAGGCGATGCCGGAGTTCGGGACCTTTCGGCCGACAGAGAGCGAGAGGGTGCCCGCCGCTTACCTCGTACCGGGCGAGCTGGGGGCCGTGCTCGACAAGCTGGACGACCATGGGATCGAGTGGAGGGGAATCGAGGAGCCCAGAACGCTGAGCGTCGAGCGGTTCGCCATCGACTCGACACGCGTCTCCGAGCGCGAATATCAGGGGCATAGCCAGCGAAGCGTATTCGGATCGTACGAAGCGGTGGACGTGACGATCCCGGCCGGCGCAGCGCTCGTTCCCTTGGATCAGCCTTTGGGCCGATTGGCGTTTCTACTTCTCGAGCCACGCTCCGACGACGGGCTGTTGAACTGGAACTTCATGGATGAGGCCATCGAGGAGGCCGAGCACTACCCGGTGATGCGGACGCACCGGCCCTGAAGTGTTTGGACCGTCTTGGCTGCATGAACAGCGGGGGCGCCCGAAGCCGGGCGCCCCCGCTGGCGCGTCCGGGAGGACGTACGCTCAGTTCTTCATGATCCAAACCCAGTGGTCCGCCGCGCGCTGGACGACCCGGTCCACGTCCTCCCCCAACAGGAACCCTTGCTTCACCAATGAACCCGCCGCCCGCTTGGCAAGAGCCAGGTAGTCCTCCTTGCTCGAGTAGAGGCTCTCGATGCTGGGACGCGGGTCGCCGGTCTGCTGTCGCTCGGCCTCGGTCCCTGGCAGCGGGATATAGGTGCCCACGAAATTTGTCATCTCGTCGGTACCGCCTGGGAATCCGACCCGAAGGCTCCAGGGAGCGTAGGTGGCCAGCGGCGCCAGGATCTCCACCGATTCGACCCCGCCCAACTCGTTCCCGAACCTGTCAACTTGCGCGACGAGGGTCGGGAACGCGCTCCCAAGCTCCGGTGGTTGTATGTCAACGATCCCCTGGGGCCAGCGCGGGCCGTAGTCGGCGCGATAGGCTTCGTGGGCCACGCTCGGGAAAGCCACGCCCGGCACAGCGGGGAAGTTCACCTCATCGATCGGCACGAGAGTCCGTGCGGCGACGCGCGGATACCTGCTGGACGGAGGCGCGGTGCCGTCCCTCACCCATTCGACCATCTCGCTCAATAGGGCTCGCATCGTCACCAGGAAGTTCAGCGGATTCCCCCGGTAGGCATTAGAACCAGCAAGCCTGCTGTTCTCGGGTGGCGGATAGCGGCCCACGAAGTGCTGGCCGCTGGCCAGGTGATAGAAGCGCTCGTTCGGATAGATGTCGATGTCGCTTTTTCCGTCCACCGTCGTCGTGATCAGCGACGCCGCCCGGCCCCAGTACTCGTAGCCGGCGTTCGTGTAGAAGACGTAGGGCAGGTTGGCGTCGTCGTGCTGGTGAGCGAGCAACCCGTCCGTCCATCCCGTCTTCTGGTCTGTCTGGGTCCGGCTGCTGAAAGGGAAGATGTCGGTGGGATAGAAGAACGCCGAGTATCGGTGCGCGTCCCGCGATGGTTGGGCGAAACGGTGGTTGAAGCTTCCGCGACCGGCTCCAGCGGTGTGGACCATCAAGCCGTCCAATGCCTTACGGCCCTGCTCGTCGGTATTGAACCCCTGGTAGAGGTAGTGGCGCAGAAACCGGCCCGTTTGAGAGATGCCTATGGCGATGCCATGGCGGACCGGGAAGGGGCTGGACGAATCGTACTTCGCGTATGAGATCATGTCGCGGATCGCCGCCAGGCCCAGCCCCACCACCTTCGGGTCACGGGCGCGGTAGACGAGCTCGTAGATCTTCCCTGCCTCGAAGTCTGAGTCCATGAAGATGTACGTCCGATCTTCAACGACCGCACCGTCTTCCTCCCGGGCGAATCGCCACTCGCTGCGCGCTACCGTGCGGCGCCGAGCCAGACGGCCGTCGCGCACGGTCAGCACGTTGTCGGCGTGGTCCGGATCCATGACCGGGTAGGCGACGTGATTTCGGTGCCCGATGTGGAGCGCCCGCGTGGGGCGGTCTACCACCCAGTCGGCGCGTACCAGGCCCTCTAACGGTGTCCCGTCCGCGCCCGTGGCGACCGGCACGTCCAGGCGGAGCAGGCCTTCGCGTAGCGGCACATCGTGCTGCCAGCCGACCCAGATCACCGTTAGCCCGAGCCTCATCAAGAGACCGTCTCCAAAATGCTCCGGGTCGACGGGGTCGAGGCTGCGGGCGGCGCCGTTGAAGTAGGATAGCGACGCTTTGCCTCCGCGGTTACTCACTTCCAGCAGGGCCACACCGCCGCCGGGCACGGGGCGCTTCGGTCGCAGCACCACGAAGTTCGCCCGGGCTTCGACCATCCCGTCGGCGTTGCGGGGCGCTTTGTCGAGGTCCACGATCCGGGCGTTCATCGGGTTAGCTGGATCGAACGCGAAGTAGACGACCCCCACGATCTTCTCGTACGGCCCGACCGCTCCGAACGGCGTTCTCATCCGAACCTCCTGAGTATTAGGCTGGAGGCTAAGATTGGACGGCGGAACACCAGGAGCAAGGCGACGAGCCGCTGAGCGAAGGCTGTGCGATTCGGTCGGCTTGGCGTGATCGGGCTTCCTGCGATAAGCTTCATTGGGCTCTGTACTCGGCAAGGCGACTCCTGATGGTCTATCGAACCCTCGCTGATCTCGTCGTTCTCGTGCACTTCGCCTTCGTGCTGTTCGTCGTGGCGGGGGCCCTGCTCGTGCTGCGCTGGCGATGGGTGGCCTGGGTTCACGTGCCGGCAGCGGTATGGGGTGCGCTCATCGAGTTCGCGGGCTGGATCTGCCCGCTGACGCCACTCGAGCAGCGACTGCGAATCATGGGAGGGAGCGCCGGTTACACCGGCGGGTTCATCGAGCACTACATTCTCCCAATCCTCTATCCCGCCGGTCTGAATCGACGAGTGCAAATCGTCTTGGGCTTGTTGGTGCTTGGGGTGAATGTCGCGATCTATGCTTGGGTCTTGATCCGGGTTCTGCGCGCGCGAGCCAGAAATGTGAGCTGA